>JADFPW010000274.1 GCA_022562105.1 Planctomycetota bacterium | reverse complement strand
TCCACCCCACGGCCGACCCGCGATCGTTGACCCCGTCGGCGCGCCCAGCACCCAACACGGTCATCTCGCCCGTGCTCAGATCATAGCTCATGGCCGGAAAGCTTCCGTCGGCTATCTCCGCCTCTCCGACGATCAGACCGTGGTTGTTGATCGCGTTGACCACGACCCCCTGTCCGCCTAGCAGCCTGTTGAAAAAGTGTGGCACCGGCATCTTGCCGGTGATCCCGCTGGTGTTGCCCCCCTTGACGGGGGATGCCGCCCGTAAACACCGGCTGGAAGCCGGTGCCACACAAGAAAACCAAGTTTTTCAACAGGCTGCTAGGCACCCCCACACAAAATCGGTGGCCAACGCCAAAACGCCGGTGCACAAGACGCAGACGGCCAGCACCCTGGCCATTCACCAGGCTTAAACCCGCTTACCGAGCAGCCAGCGGAGGGTCGTCTCCCTGCCCTTCTTCGAGGGTCTGGAACCCCCGGAGATCGCCTAGGCCACCAACATGAGCAAAGCTGCGGTCAAGGCCCTCCTGGGCGGCGGGGTCCGTCGGCTTGGTGCCGAACTCGGGTGGGCAGGGAGGTTCTTCAGCGACGCTGACTCCGAGGATGATGACGTCCCTGAGTGCGCAGCACGCGATGGGGATGTGCCCACCGCCCAAGCACGCCGAGTGATAGCCAGTGGGGGCCGAGGCCGCCGACCATGACCACGGCAACAGAGGGCAAAAGGGACCGAGGGACTGAGGGACCAAGCGGGAGTGTGGCGAGGGGGCCAGGGCACACCCGAGGTGAATGGTTCACGTGGTCACGACTTCGCGCCGCCCGCGGGCGTGGTCCGCATCTCGGCGCGAGACACCGGCGGCACGCGTTTTCATTTTGATCAAGTCACCTCAGAAGCATCGCCCTGGCGAGGGACGCGACCCCACGCTCGGGCCAAGAGCGTCGCCCCCAGCAGAAACAGGATCATCCAGAGCTTTAGCAGCGTTAGACTCGACCGAGCGAGCAAACCCCACTCGACCAGGAGAGTGTGCGGATTGAATTGCCCACGTCGGGCGTAGGGTAGATAGGACTGGACGATCGGGTTGAAACAGTCAGCCGGGGCAAACGGATCGGTGGCTGCTGCCAAAATGTTGATCGACAGACCCACCGCACCGAGAACCGCAAAGACGTAGCGTGACCAGGGCTGACGAACCGCCCATCCGATGTGCTCGTAGCAGAGGAGCATCGCTGCGGGCACGAGGAATCGCGGCCCGGCGGTGTTGCCGCCGTTCCAATAGTCGTAGCAGGCGAAGAAAGTCAGATGGACGGCGCACACCAGGTTGACCAGCACCGCCCGCGCCCGGTCGCCGGGAGAGCTTCGTCGGCGGGGAAGCAGCATCAACAGCAACACAGGTCCGAAAACGAACGCTCCGCGGTACTGACTGAAGGTCAGCCCCCACAGCGCCTCAGCGGAGGGCCATCCGAGGGCAAGGGCGTTCTTCATCTCGGGAAACCCCGCAGCCCATGCGTATGGAAAGCTCCACGGACTTCCGGTGATTAGCATGTTGTACGCCAACAGGAATACCGCCGGCCCCGCCGAACCGATCAGGAAGAAGGGGAGTCGGCCGCGCCGGCTTCTGGAACCCGCTTGATAGAAAAGCAGAACCACTTGCGTAAGAACGAGAGGGTGCTCGGCCAACACCGAGAGGCCTCCGAGCAATCCGGCGAGAAGCACTTGTCGAGAGGTCGGATCGCTCCGGTTTTCCCGATTGGTGCCGGCGTCTGTCATGAGCAGGGCGTAGCCTGCGACCATGAGGAGGCCGCCGAGCAAGTGGCCGAAATAGGCGTTTCCGTAGTGGAAAATGAACGTGCCGAACAAAACGAACAGCACCGCCCAGACACCGAACGACGCGACTGCGGGCGCCGACCGCCGGACTCGGGCCAGCAGCATCAGGCCGTAGATGACAAATGGGATCGCCGAGCAGATGACCGTACCCATGTGCATGGCCACCGACCGATCGAATGCCGACTGCTCACCGCCCGGCAGTCGCCACACCCAATAGAAAGGCACGACGAGGTAGCTCGATAGTGGGGCCTTGTCGCTATAGACGCGTCCGTTGATGATCGCCTTATCGAGCGTGGTGTTGCTCCACTCGTCGGCGACATGCGTTCCATTCTCTGCCAATGCGTAGACAGTCAGGAGTCGCGAAGCCGCGTTGGCCCCGGAATCCTGATGATAAAACAGCAGCATGGTCAGGACAAACAGCGCGAATCCGATCTGCATGCGCCGGATGGAGAACGAGGTGGCCATGGGAGCATGGTATCAGCCAGACGGATTGGCTACGACCGTGATGCGTCCACCACGATCTCCTTGTCGCACTCCGGACACCGCCCCGACACATTGCCGGTGAGCCTGTAGCCACAGTGAATGCACCGGCCTCTATTGCGACGAACCCGGCGCCTCAGGGGACCAAAGCTGAAGAGCATGGCGGTCGGGAAGGCGGCTGCGAGTAGGAGAATCCAAAGAGGGATGTAGACCACCGTGCCAAGCATCCCGATCGTGCTTCGATTCGGGCGCCATACGAAGTATCGTTCATTGTGTGTCATCCATGTCCAGTGAGTGCCGGAGGCGGGATCGCCGGGCGGATAGCGCCTGAGCAGGTTTCGCATCACCGGGCTTCCAACAGCATCGGTGAGCATGATCGAGCCGCGGGCCAGCGAGGCCGTAATCCCCGCACCGTTGTTGTATGTTAGCGTTCCCCACCACGTGATGATCCACGCCGCCACCAGCACAAGGCATATCCCCATACCGATCCACCTGGGTGCGCGACGGATGAACGATGGACGTATCATCAAGTTGTGAACGTCTTGTGTCATCCAGCCGTCATTTGTCGCTCGCCATAACGCGTATCTCGGAGCGACTTGCCGTAATCGTCAGCCAACGCCCGGCGCACGTGATCTCGCATGGGTGTTCCCATGCGGTCGCAGTGCCTATCGGCTTCCCCGAATCGTTCATGTTCAGTCCATCGGTCGATTGAACCACCGTCTGCGCCATTCTTCATCGATGTCCTGGCGGAGCCCTTTGAGCTCGAGCTGCGCAGCGAGCTTGTTGTTAAGCCTTGAGTCGATCAGTGCCTCCCAGAGGATCTCCCGGCGTTGCAGTTCCATCAGCGAGTGGTCGATTTGCGTCCAGGAAACGTGGATGAACCCGGCCATCGCGAACATCAACGGCAGTGCCGGCGCACTCAGCAGGATCGCCGGCCAAGCCTCGGCGTTACTGAGAAGTTCATGGATCCGCCGGTTGCGCCCTTCATTGATCTGCGCTTGCTTGGTCGCAAGTGCGTCCCAAAAGTGCCCATCAGTAGCTAGAAAGCAGATCCATACGGGTTGCTCTACGCCGCTCTGGAGCATTCCCAGTTCAATCGCGTCGTCGCTGGACATGCCGAAACTCTCGCGAAAGTAGGGAATGCGATCGAAGCAGTATGGCCGGCGCTCGCCCGTGAAGCTCCCGAAGCGGCTGTTTGGACTGGGCCACTCGATGCGCTGCGTCGGTGTATCGTTATGATCGCGCCACGCCGTCAGGGCCGTCATCGGCTCCTCGCCGGGCTCGATGGCCACGACCACACCAGCGGCCCGGTTGGTGTCCTCAAACTGCTTGTGAAACTCGACGATTTGGCTGTCGAGCCACGAAGCGAGTAGCTCCGCCCCGCCTGCATCGTTGGCATAGAGGGCGTAGTCGTCACTGACCACCTGCAGGCTACGCCCGGCCATTTGCGCCGGCCACGAGTTGGGCGAGTGTTGGAGTCGAGAGCCTGTCTGGCTCGTCGCCCGGCAGGCGGGCAGGAAGCCGACAACGCACAACAGTACGGTCCGAGTCGCTTGTTTCTGGCCCATGGACTCGCTCCTGAGCGTAACGGCGGTATTGCGTTACTCTCCGCTCCCCTAGGCGCCAAACGGCCACGACGCCGGACAAATTGGACGAGATCCGCCTGCCAGATCACCGACGACGGCAGCGCCGGCCCGCGCGGAGCTGTCGCAAGATCCCTGGCGGCAGGCCAACGAATCGGCTCGCCTGGCCCACCTCAAACGTCTGGGTTCGCAGGGGAAATGACAGTCGTGCGATCCCTGCGGGTTGGCTCGGCGCGTCCTGCATCCAGGCGCGATCCGCCAGAGGCGCTCCAGGAGGTCGTCGGCTGCTACACGTTGGATCGGGCGACCCGAACGCGCTGGGCAGCTTCGGTGCCCATCGAGACACTTCGTTTTCCCACCCGAAGCCCCACCAGGCCGCCGTATGGATCCTTCGCCATGACCCGCAGCGGGGATCCGATCTTGATTCCCAGTGAAGACAGATACCGGAGAAACTCCGGATCTTCATCCTCGACTTCCGAGACGATTCCTTCATCACCTGCTGCGAGCTGGGCGACGGGCACGCCCGAGCGGACGGCCACCGCCCCGTCCGAGTCGGGAATGGGAGAACCATGAGGATCGAACTCCGGCTTTCCGAGGTAGGTATAGATACGCTCGACGAGCTGGTCACTCACCGCATGTTCCATCACTTCGGCGTCGGCGTGTACCTCGTCCCAACCGAGTCCCAGCGTCTGCATCAGGAACAGCTCGATAAGGCGGTGGCGCCGGAGCATCCGCAAGGCCAGTTGGCGTCCCGTCGCCGTAAGCTCGAAGCCGTGGTAGGGCACATGCTCCAGAAGCCCATCGGCCGCGAGTTTCTTCACCATCCCCGTAACCGACGCCATGGGGATGTCCAGCACGTCGGCCACTGCCTTCGTGCTTGGGCGCTTCTTGGCCACCTCAAGGCCGAAGATGGTCTTCAGAAGGTCTTCGATCGAGGTTGGAGGCATACGCCGGTCTCGCGTTTCTGCTCTCAGCCAGCCATCGGCGCCTCCCTTTCGGGCGCATTCGGGCCAGCATTCGCCTGCATCCTACCCGTCCATTTTGCCGATGTCAACAATAGAATTAATTACTCCTAATTTTAGAGTTGACAATCTCTACTTCATGAGCTAGGATGAGCGAAGTTCGGGATCACGGGCAACGATCCAAGGGAAACGGATTCCCCCGGCAAGGGGAGGCCTTCGACAGCGGCATGGGAATCTCACGATGACTGACCGAAGCGGTGTGCGCGGGTGGCTTGGAATCGCAATCGGGGCGACATGGATGATTGGAGTCGTGCCTTTGGCCACGGCCCACATCATCCCGCCGGAAAAGTTACATCCCGTCGCCGAAGCCTACCGCCGGTGCACCTTTGCCCTGAACCTGAACCCGGTGCCGTGGGAGTTGGTCCTCAAGGACGTAGAGTCGATCGAACATTGGCTGCGGACCGTGGATCCCGACGCCGCCGATCGATTCGATTCAGAATACCTGGCGGCTCTGGGCAACGATGACGGGGGAGACAATAGCTCGGTGGAGGCTCCCTCGACACGTGAACGAAAGCGTCGGGCGGTGTTCGAGCTATGCACACGCGCGGTCGGCCGCGCCCTGACGGCCGAGCTGGAAGAGGCGATTCGCGTCGCTCCCGATCGCGCACTCGCCGGGACGCACCTCCATTCGTCCCAGGCCATCTTCGCCGCGTTTGCGGATACCCTGCCCCACGTCGATCCCGAGGCCCATCGCAGGCTGGGCGAGGCGTTCCTGTCCGCCTCTGATGCCATGGGAAGTGATGGACTGATGAGCCACGGCGGCGTCCCATTCGACGTGCCGAGGTTCCGGTCGAATATCCACACGATCGCCGCCTACATGAAGGCCAACTTCGGAGACGACTTTGCCGCTGGGCCCAAAGCATGGCTTAGCCCGCGACCGCAGGCGAGCCCAACCCATCGCGTCCGTGCCGTGGCTCCACGACGGCTGCCGCCAGGAGCCAACATCAACAAACAGCTCCCCAGGCCTCGACAGATTCTCAACATGACGGCCCGCGGCGTTGACGAGAGCCAGACCCCGCTCATTGCCCTGGGAGACATGGCGTTCGACAGCGCATACATTTTTGGTGAGCCCGCCCGCTCGCTGGCGATGTCGTGCAATACCTGCCACAACAAGGGCGTCACCAATCCCAACTTCGTCGTTCCCGGTATATCCCGCCGGCCCGGCGGCATGGACGTAAGCAACAGTTTCTTCG
>JADFPW010000273.1 GCA_022562105.1 Planctomycetota bacterium | reverse complement strand
GCGGATCTGCAGGCGTGGTCCCCGGCTACGAGTCGAGCAGTGACACGATGTGCCCCAACTGCGGCAGGATGAGCTTCTCCATGGCCAGTTCCACGGCGGCGGGGGAGCCGGGCATGACGTAGACGACGCATCGGCCGACGGTGCCGGCGACGGCCTGCGACAACATCGCGGCCGCCCCGACCTGCTCGTAGCTCAGCATCCTGAACAGTTCGCCGAACCCATCGAGGCGTTTGTCGAGCAGGGCATCAATCGCTTCGCAGGTCACGTCCCGGGCGGCCACCCCCGTGCCGCCGGTGATGAGGATCGCACGACACGTCTCCGCTTGGGTCAGTGCCGTCACGTGTCGGCGGATTTCGTCGAGCTCGTCCTTGACGATTTCGTAGGCCACGACCGTGTGTCCGTCACTCTCGAGCATTTCTCGAATCCGTCGCCCGCCACCATCGGTTTGCTTCGAGCGCGTATCGCTGACGGTCAACACGGCGCAGGGCACGTGTTCGATGCGCAGGTGGCTATGGTTCGGTGACGGAATGGCGGCGATCTCCCGAAGATTGTCGATTGTCGATTCCCGATTGTCGATTGGGAGGCGCTAATCGTCAATCGTCAATCGGAAATCGACAATCCTCCTAGGGTCCGCAGGAGGAGCTGAAAGAGAATTGGCTGCGGGCCGGCGGTCCGCTGGCCTGGTCGTACCACAGGCTGCGCTGCGCCTTCTGCATCTTGCCGGCAGATCGTGCGACGGCGTCGTCGCCCCCCACCGCTTCGACCAGCAGCTTGATCGCATCCTGTGCTCCGATGGGGAAGACGGCAAAGTCGAGCGGGGAGGTACTGAACGCCTGGTTGCCCAGGAGCTCTTGAAGACTGGCGGAGATATCCATGATGCCACGCGGATCGGCTGTGTGGTTCAAGCCCAGCAGGTGCCCCACCTCGTGGCTTCCCACGTTGGCCAACGCCTGGGCCATCTCTTCGATGGTAGGATCGAGCGAGATGAAGGCCGAGAAGGTGTCCACAAAGACGATGGCCGGCTGGGCCTTGCGCTCGTTAAACTCATCGACATTCTCAGCCACGCCCAGCAGTGCGGGATCGTGGGCCCCGAAGTGAATCACGCTGTAGATGCTCGTCGGAGCGGACTGCTCGTGTGAACTGAGGATCAACACGTCGAGCCCCTCGAAGTCAGTCCGGATTCTACTCACCACCAGTTCGATCAGCTCGTCGATCTGATTCGGCCACGACTGTGCTATCGTGGATTGCTCGAATGCCGGAACATTGACCGGGTCTCTCGGCCCGATGGCCACATTCTCGGCCCCATCGAAGTTCAAGTAGATCACCTGCGACGACGGAGCCGTTGTGCTACCCGACCCCTCGCTACGATCAAGCTCCAGCGAGTAACCGCCGGCTGTTGACGACTTTACGCTGCCCGCGACCGCGACGTAGCAGTGATCGGTGTCGTGCCTGACGACCGCATTGATGTAGGAGTTCCAATTCCCCCCGAAGTAGCTGCGATCATCGTTGACAATCATGGAGTGCCCGTCAGCATCGAACAGGGCGGCTGCCGGGTCCAGCTCGTCCTCGGCGGTGACCCACACAGTGAGCCGATCGCCCGCCACCACCGGACCGAGGTCGAACACGTCGACATCGTTCGGCGACGCCAGATCGCTGTAGGTGATCACCTTGCCGTCAGAAGGAAGGGCGAGGAACTCACTGGAGTCGAACGAGTCGTTTCCACCACTGCCTGCAGGCTCGACGCGTGATCCGAGAACGGTCGGCGACCCGTCCGCCCCGCCCGTCGATCCGCCCAGGGCCGCGCATCCGGTCAGCATGGATGAGAGCACCGTCGCGGAAAAGAGCCATCGCCCAATAGCCCGCCCGCCGCGAGAGCGCGTGCGAAGTGTTTCCCCTTGCCTAAGCGTCATTCCTTGCCCTCTGCTGGAAGACTGCTCGGCGGCGTCCGAGCGGATCGACCTCGAGGCGCCGTTGGGTTCGCCACGGCTGATCGAGGTCTAGGTAAGCGCGCAACCGCCCCCCGCAGGGCGAGTGGCCCGTTCATGGCGTGACCTGAGAGATCGAAAACCCGATCCCCTCGAAGCCGCGACCTATCCGCTGGCTAGAATCTGAGAGTCACACGTCTCGGCGTGATGGCGCTGTCGTCGCACCCAATATCCAATATGGGTGGTTTGGCGGGCAAGAGAATGAACCTGCACAATCGGCGCATGGAGGGTCCGGTATTGGGGAACGCATGCGGAGAGCGGGATCCGGTCATGGCTCAGCGCGTGTAGCGATTCAGGATGACCGCATCTTATCCGAACCCCGACCGTGAGGGAGGGGAACAGAAGAACCGCTCCCTTACGGTCGCGGCTCGGTTAACAAGAACAGCGACAGTTCCAAGACGCTACGCTGAAACCACAACATCCGACTGGCGAGCCTTGGACCGCCCAGGCTCAACGGCGGGCTGGGTCTTGCGAACCTTCGTGGGCTCAGCCCGATCGTTATCGCGCCCGCTATCGGCGGGAATGGTCGCCTCCAGTACCTTCCGGATCGCTCGCCCGCAGCCGCGAGCGAAACGCGTCGAGCCGGTGTTCAGTCGAGGAAAGCTGACCAACTGATCGGCGAGCTTCTCGCAGACCGGTAAGCAGACCTCCTGAACAGTATCCTCCCAACTGCGAGTGGGATCGTAGCATCCGCCGCCGAGCGTGGGGCGATGGACCTGGGTGAACAGCGGGGCCTTGTGCAGCATGCCGTAGGTGAAGTTGACCTTGGAGTAACGATCGACGGTCAGCGGGGCGCCCTCGCGGCGAACCGTCTTGACGAACTCTTCGCGTGACAGTCCGCCCATGTCGGCCCCTTCGTATACCAGGACGAACGCCTGATAACCGCCACGGGTCGCACCCGGCAGCGTCTCGGGAGCGCGGATTCCGCGTACCCCAACCAGCTCGGCGCTCAACGCTTCCCAGGAGCGTCCGCAGCGTCGGTTGAGCCCGCTCAGCCGCTTGAGCGACGCCCGGGCCAGGTGCATGGCGCACTGGTGGGGACGGTATTTCAGCCCCAGGCTCATATCGCCGAAGTCGAACGTGTCGGCGGCTTGGCCTCGCTTGATCCGGCCGAAATGACCGAGGATCAGCATGCGATCGAACAACTCGGCGCTGTCGGTGACCGCGATGCCGCCCTCGCCAGCGTCGACCGCCTTGCCCGCGTTCAAGCTGAAGCAGCCCACCGCACCCCAGGTGCCCAGCGCTTTGCCCTTGTAAACGCCGCCATGGGCATGTGAGCAATCCTCCACCACGGCGATGTCATGCCGGTCGGCGATTTCCATGATGCGGTCCATCTCCGTGGGATTGCCCCACACGTGGACCACGCAGATAGCCTTGGTTCGATCGGTGATGCGCCGCTCGATGTCATCAGGATCAGCCGTCAGCGTGCGCGGATCAACGTCGCAGAACACCGGTGTCGCCCCGCATTGCAGCACCGGCGTAGCCGACGCGTGCCAGGTGTAGGCCGGTACGATGACCTCGTGACCCGGGCCGACGCCGACCGCGAAATAGGCGCTGTGCAGGGTGGCCGTCCCGCTGTTCATGGCCAGCGAGAAGTCGGAGCCGACCAGCTCGCGGAACGCACGCTCGAACTTGGCGACGATCTTGGATCCATCGCCGATGGTCGTCTTGCCCCGAGCGATGCGCGGGATCATCCCCAGCACATCCGCAGTGAGAACGACGGCCTTCTCGATGCGGGCCAGCGGGCTCGGATAGATGGCGTACATCGAACGCTTGCCACCTTTGATCGCCAGTTTGGTCGTTGACATGGTGCTTACATTCCTCGTAACGGTGTTGTTGCAGCCCGATCAGACGGGCACCGGAGTCGGGGCGCGGTCGGGCGACTCGTATTGATCCATTCCGCGATATAGGCGACAGTCGGACCCCAGGGGCAGTTCGACAATCGTACCGCTCTTGGCCGACTCGTAGAGCGCCGTGGCCAACTCCAACGATCGGCGTCCCTCTTGCGGTGGGACCGGAGCCGGTCCGCCGGCGACAATCGATTCCAGAAACTCCTGCACGTGCGGCCCATGACCCCAGGTATTCGGCGGGATCCACTCTTTTTTGCGGATCTTGGCGATGGTCTTCTTGAGGCTGGCCATCTTGGACTTGGGGTCCGGCGGGGCGGGGAACGCCTTTAGTCCCGCCTTTTGGATCGCTTTCTTGGCGGCTGATCCTCGAGCGAAAATGGGCCATTGGAACTTCTGCGAGTCGGGGTCTCCGGTCAGACGAACTCCCGCCCGCTCGCCCATGATGTCAATGGAGAACTCCTTCTTCTGGGCACAGACCGAGCAGTCCAACGAGGCCAATGCACCGCCCTCGAACTCCACCCAGCCGAGAAGCGTGTCTTCGGCCTCCATCGGTTGGACGAACGTGTTCATCACCGCCGACGCCCGAACGGGTCGGCCCATCAGCATGATCAGAGCGTCCAACTGGTGAATGGCCTGATTGACCACCACGCCGCCCCCGTCCGATTTCCACGATCCGCGCCCGGGGACGGACTTGTAGTATTCGGGTCGCTTGCGTAATCGAACGCACACCTTGGCCACCAGGGCTCGTCCCAGGTGTCCTTCGCGAATCAGCCAGCCTATCCGACGGTGCGTGGGGTCGGAGCGAAGCTGGAACACGAACGATACGATCACGTCGGGGTGACGGTCGGCGGCGGCGACGATGTCATCCGCCTGGGCCAATGTGGTGGCCATCGGCTTTTCACAAAGCACGTGTTTTCCCGCCTCGATGGCCTCGACGACTAGGGCTGAATGCGAGCCGGCCGGCGTGCAGATGCTGACCGCGTCGATATCCTTTCGGCCAAGCAGCTCCCGATGATCGGTGCAGGCTTCGGCGAACCCGTATTGTTCCTTGGCTGCCTGGGCACGTTTGGGGTCGATGTCCGCCACCGCCACCAGCCGGGCGAGATTGGGCATGGCGCGATAGGCCAGCGCATGCCGCCTGACGATCTGACCGGCCCCGATGACCCCGATTCCCAGTGTTTTCCCTGCCATGTCCGCCGTCCTCCATCCCCGGACTATCTCCCGCGAATCCGCTCCGTCAAGACCGCGCGCCCCTGCGATGGGGGGGGGAACTCGTGAGTATACCAACGTCGGCTCACGGACACCACCAACCCGCGGGCCACCGGGAATGAACGCTCCCCGCCGGGGATGACCCTTCGCCTCAAGGGGGCGAATGTGTGGCGGGCGGTCGCGTGCCGCGTGCGCTCATTGTGTTTCTTGAGCATCTGCCGCGGGGCCATTGGCCGCAGCTTCCGGTAGACTGGTGCGAGCGATTCGTCAGCCGTCTGAGCGCCACCCCCGTTGAACCCATCTGAAACGCGACCGAAGCTGCCGCTGCGGGCCCCTGAACGTGGTTTCCCCATTGGCAGGATCCCGCCCCGACAGAATCTTGTCCGCCCCCAACGCTATTCGGCGCCTAGTCTAGCCTCACCGCGGAGTCCTTCCATAGCTCGTACTGCCCCCCTTAAGCGATCGAGCGACTTTGATCGGCATGAAATGCTCTTGGGCATTGACCGCCCACTTGGCCCACGCGACTCTGAAAGTAACCCCGATTTACGTTGAGAACCGTACCGACGATGGTCGGGATTGGCCGCCTGGTGTTGTCGGTTCTCCCTGATGAAGTGTCAGTTATTAGCGAGGAGATGCTGAAATGAAACTCACGTTCCTGTTGGCGTTAGGAATCGCGGGTGCCCTGGTGTGCGGATGCGGCGATGCGATCGAAAGAACCGACTTCGAGTTTCGAGTGACCGACGCAGAGACGGGGGCGCCAGTAGTTGGAGCATGTGTCCACATGGGAGAGTTCAGAAGACAGCCACCGAATCCCTTTGTGCAAGGGAATACGGACTCCGACGGAAGGGTGACCGCCATCCACGTTTTCGTGTTGAACCCGCTAACTCGGCAGGCACCTCACGTCCCACTGCTTGTGCGTATTGACGATGGAGCGACGCTGGAAGACATCGAGGTCGCGATTCACGGCCGCGGATTTGCATCGCCTCAAGTGTCCGAAAATGTTATCGAGAGGTACCCCCCGCGCCGTGAAGGCATGTTCAATATCGGCATTTTGCACACGT
>JADFPW010000008.1 GCA_022562105.1 Planctomycetota bacterium | reverse complement strand
GCTGGAGGTGGGCCGGTCGAGACCAATCGAGCCCGGGATACGACGCATTATCCATGTCCGCATCGTCGATGTTCAGTTCGGAGTTGGTGCCGAACGGCGGGGCGTAGAAGACCGGATTGGTGCAGTCTCCGCCCAAGACGAACTCGCTGGAGTATCGTACGGTGTCCTGCAACGTCGCCCGCTGATCGTAGCGATTCCACGCCGCATACGCCGCCTGGAAGTATGTCACCGAGACGTTCGTCGGAAACGCCGGGCATCTGAAAATCTCGATCCCTGGAAGCCCCGCGTCGATGAGTCGCTCAGTCCAGGCGGGCCCCTCCGAATCACCGTTCGTGCCGTCGAGCGGAGTACCGTAATAGCCCCACACGTGCCACACCGACCAAGCCGGAAACCACGACCGCGAGTCAGTCGCGTACATGGTCAGCGATATGCCAAGCTGTCGAAGATTGGATTGACAGCTCACGCTCTTGGCCTGGCCGCGGGCCCGCGACAGCGACGGCATCAGAATGGCGAGCAGCAAGGCGATGATGGAAATCACCACCAACAGCTCGATCAATGTGAATCCACTTCGCCTGGCTTGCATATCCAATCCTCCACTAGAGTTCGTCGTCATTCCGCTGGATCAGCCTCAAGACCATCCGCCAACGGACCCCATCCTGCCGTGGTCGGTCGGAGATCGTAAGGCCGAATTGGACCCGCTTCAAACGGGATCGCCGAGCCCAACAAGACGACGGGGCGCCGAACGGGGCCGCGGCCCGTAGGGCAACCTGGTCTCGCGTGGCGAGCTGGTGGAGGCTCACCCTGCAAAAACAGCCGGATTCGACCCTCGAAAAGGGGTGATTTTCCCGAGGGCGATCTGGTATCCTATCCATCAGGGCAGCAGGGCCGTCCCCCACGCCTCAGGCCGCGATGCCGGCCGAGGCGCCGCCCGGTGAGCATCCTTGCTGTCAACGGGCCGAGCACGAGCCGCGAACTTCAGTCCGCGCGGAGTTGCAGTCTCGGATTGCTCCGATCCGCGCGGACTGAAGTCCGCGGCTCGGTTGCAGGCGACCGCTCCCTTACGGTCGCGGCTCGGATAAGAATACGTTACATGCTCATCGCGACGGTCAGCTTCGGCAGCGTGGCTGCGGCGGACGACACGTCGATCCGATTCACTGATGTCACCGACGAGTCCGGAATCAACCTGGTCATGACCAGCGGCGGAACCCCCTCGCGGGAGATTCTGGAGGTCAACGGCGGTGGGGTGGCGATGTTCGACTACGACAACGACGGCGACCTGGATCTGTTCTTCGCCAACGGGGCGACGATGGCCGATCCGGAGCACGGGCCCGGGTCGCGCCTCTACGCCAACACCGGACGGGGCACCTTTGTGGACGTCACCGACCAGGTGGGCATCAGCCTGAAACGTTGGGCGATGGGCGTGGCGGTCGGAGACTTCGATGGCGACGGATGCGACGACCTATACATTACGTGCTACGGACCGAACGTCCTGCTGCGAAACGACTGTGGGTCGGGCACTGGTGGACAAGCCACCAGTGGCACGCCGGGACGATTCATCGATGTCACCGCCAAGGCTGGCGTCGGCGACAAGAAATGGGGAACCAGTGCAGCCTTCGGCGATGTCGATGGCGATGGTGATCTCGATCTCTACGTCGTCAACTACCTGGAGTTCGATGTCAAGAACCCGCCGGACCGGACCGGAAAGATGTACAAGGGCGCCCCGGTGATGGCTGGTCCCCATGGGCTGACGCCGCAATCGGATCTGCTCTTCGAGAACCTCGGGGACGGGACGTTCCGGGAAATCTCTCGATCCAGCGGCTGTGCTCCAGCCGAGCCGGGCTACGGACTCGGGGTGGTCATTCTCGATACCGACGGCGATCACCGGCAAGACATTGTCGTAGGCAACGATTCGACGGCGAACTTCCTGTTTCGCAACATGGGAAACATGGCAAAACAGCGCTTCGGCGAAGTCGGGGTGACCTCGGGGATCTCGGCCAACTACGACGGTTCGACGCAGGCCTCCATGGGCCTGGCCGTCGGGGACTTGGACGGCAACGGTTTGCCCGATCTGTTCAGCACCAACTTTTCGAGCGACACCAACACGTTGCACCTCAACATAGGCGGCGGCTTCTTCGACGACCGGACCAGTCAGTTCGGTCTAGCCATGGTGAGTAGGCCGTTTCTCGGCTGGGGCTGCGGATTCTACGACTTCGACTCGGACGGGGATGAGGACTTGTTCATCGCCAACGGACACGTCTATCCGGAAGCCGCGACTCACAGAATCGACTCGGACTACGAGCAGCCGCCGTTGCTCTTCGAACGCCAGCCGACGACTCGTTTTCGGCGAGTGGTCGATGCGGGACCCGTGTTCAAGTCCGCATTCGCCGGCCGAGCGACGGCGTTCGGCGATCTCGACGGCGATGGCGACGTGGACATCGTGATGACCACGCTGAACGGTCGGGTTCGCGTGTTGCGCAACGATTCGCCGCTGCGGGATGTCGTCGTGGTCGAATTGGACCGTGCCGGGGTGAACCGGCGCGGGATCGGCAGCGTCATCGAGTTGACTGTCGGCGGCCAAACGCAACGGCGATGGCTGATCGGCGGCGGGAGTTTTCAATCGTCCAACGCCCCCATCGCATACTTCGGAGGACTCTCGAGGCCGGATACGAGCGGATCGCGCCGCAGCAATCAGACCAACGAACCGCCGAAGGCGGGCGTGAAAGTCGAAACCCCCGAAAAGACCGCCGGGTCCGACGAACCCAACGACCTGCGGACGCTCCGGGTCACCTGGCCGGACGGAACCGAGACGACCTTGAAGGACATCCCGCTCAACCGTCGGATCATCGTCCGACCGGATCCCGCAGGCGCCATCATCCAGCCGCTGACCGGTCGATGATTCCTGTGGGACCGACTTTCCAGTCGGTCAGTTCGGTCCACATCGCCCCCGTCCGGCGAGGCCCTCCGCCGAAGGCGGGCTACTTGTCGGCCCTAGTTGAATCCCGTTTGGAACCGTTGGAAATCGATTAGGTCAACGTCGTCGTCGTTATCGAAGTCGGCGTCCACGCCTTCCGGGCAGGTGCCGGCTGGCGGGACGTCCGGGCCACCGAAGCAATCCTGGAAAATCTCGTAGTCGTCGAGATCGACATCGCCGTCTCCGTCCAGATCGCTCGCGGGCGGCGGAGCGAAGCTGGCCACCCAGGTGTTCCAATTGTTGGTCGCAGTGGCGTATTCGTGATGGGCCCAGAACGTGCGATGGTCGATGGGATCCACGCCGATACCTCCGTAGTCTCCCCACCGCGAAGTCGTGTACGGCGAGGTGCTCTCTTTGAGAATCACCATGGGTTGAAACGTTCCCAGCGGATCGGACGCCGATCGCACCGCTCGACCCATGGAGATGAACTCCGACGAGGAGGACCGAGCGAAGACGATGCCCGCATCACCGAACTCGTTGACCGAGATGGCCGAGAAGAACGTCCGAATTCCAGGCCCGGGGTCGATCTCACCGGACTGCACCACTTCCGGCGTCCCCCCGCCGGGCCAATCGTTGGTCTTGATCTCGTACCATCGAACAAGAACCCGGTCACTGTTGATGTGGTGTGTGGCCCACAGCGATCCGTTGCGCCACACGCAGCTCCAGAAGCGAGCGTCGAAGGTCTCCGGCCGAACGGAAGTTCCCTGCTGTGGTGGATCCTCCGGTGGGCCGTACGGATCCACGGTCAGGGTGGTGGTCACCCGCTGGGGAACGCCCAAGGGGTCGGTGATGGCGCTTAACCGGATCCCGGTGCTGGACGAATTCTCCGAGTGCTCGATCAGGTACATGGCTGGGGCGGGCCCGTACATCACGGGGATGCCGTGCGACTGCGTGCCGGTAATCAGCAAGTCGGTGATGATACCCAATCCGCCGCTGAGCATGGGCGCCTTTTCCAACATGTAGACAAGATACTTCTCGCCGCCCATGAAGAAGTCCGCGGTCAGGTAGATCACGTCCTGATCGACGGCGATGTTGGGCGAGTCGATGTCGCCACCACCGCCCAAATCCGTCACGTCGAGGCGAAACTTGAACCAGTCGCCCTCGGGGTTGGAATCATCCGAAATGGCCAGCAGGAAGTGTGAATCGCCGAACCGCCTTTCACACGCCATGGCCATGAATCGCTCGGCGTACGGATCGTAAATCACTTCCGGGTCGAACACGAAGCCGGTCGTACCCAGCTCACCCCAGAAGCCGAACGAATCCTCGATCTCGTCCTGAAAGACCAGCGTGCCATCCTTGGTTAGGAATGCGATGGCTCCGTTGGTCATGACCACGACGTGATCGGGTCCGACGGCCAGATGTGGATCCGGCGGAGTCCAACCGGTGTTGGTCACCCCGATGAACCCGGGATCGCCGCCCACGCCCTGGTGCGGATCGGGATCGCCTCCAAACGGGTCCAGCGAGATCCGGCGACGATCGTAGTCCGGGGGCTGGTGAGGCAGGGCCTGTGCAGCGGGTGCCACTGGTGGCTTGTCCACCAGTGCAGGCGCGTGTTTCTGCATGGCATCCTTCAGGCGGTCGGTCCACCTCCGTCCGCGTTGCACGGCCAACGCGGTCGCCAGGCGAAACCGATCTGAATATCGAATGCGACGACCGGAGTCACAGGACGGACCGACGTTCTGAAGCGCTCGCAAGAGGGCGTCAGCGTCGGAGGCGTCAAGCTGACCATCCGCGTTCATGTCCGCGGCGGCCCAAGCGCGGACGGAGTTCGGTTCAACAATCATCATCTGAGCCAGGGCGCCGATATCGGCCGAGGATACAACACCGTCGGCGTTGACGTCACCCACAGTGTTGGATGCGACTGGAAGAAGCAGCGTAACATGCGCGCCGTGCCCATCGCCCAAACCCGCATCGCCCGACCAGGCAAAGACCAGTTGACCTTCAGGGCCGAAAGCCACACGCGACCGACCCGTGGCAGCGGCCAACGATTGATGCCCGTTATCGGCTTGCGTCACACGGAATACCTCGCCGATCCCGGCGGGCCACTCCGGTGTGCTGCCGAACAATTGACCGAAAACGCCAGCCGGATGACCGGCCGGTGAAAGCTTGTTCCAGGCCACGATGCAATCGCCATTGTCGGCCAAGGCGATAGCGGCTCCGGTTTGACGGCCGTGATGGGCCGGTCCGATCGGGAGCGCACTCCCGGAGGGCGTGCCGTCATCGCCGAATCGTCGTGCCCGAAGGCTGTACCCTTCGCCGTCGCTTTGCAGCCAGGCGACGGCAAACCGCCCGTCCGTTCCGCAGGCCAGGGCAGGTTCGATCGCACCTGCCGAGTCCGCAATGGCGATCACGTCGCCGAGCCGACGACCGGCCAAGTCGAAACGCTGCCCGCGGATACCGGTCGGTCGGTACCATGCGTCGGCGGCAGCCCAGACGACGACGAACTGTCCGCGCCCATCAATCGCGACACACGGGACGGATTCCACTCCGGACGCGGCAGTGCTGACGCGAAACTCGTCGGTCAGCGCCTGCCCGTCGGCCGCGAACACGCGGGCTACGACTCGCCGGGCGTTCCCGCTCGGCGGGCCTTCGGTCGGGGTGGTCCACACCACGACCGTACGTCCGTCAGCAGTACCGGCCATGGCCGCCTGGGACTGATTTCCCGTCCATGTACTGCCGACTGAGCGTTCCGGGCCGCCGGTCTCGAGGGCGGCGTCGAACGTGCGCGCATACACGCCCGATCCGCTGCCATCCTGGGCGAATGATTCCCACACGAAACGTGCAGTGGCGTCGCCGGCCAGCGCGACGGTGGGGAAGCGTTGGGCGTTGGGGGCATGCAGATTCACCCGCGTTTCCGCGCCCAGCGCCCGACCTACGGCGTCGAAACGTCGTGCGTAGACACCGTATTGTCCGCCTTCCTGGCGCCGGCTGTCCCACACGACCGTGAAGCGCCCGGTGGTGTCCATGGCGATGGATGCTTCCTCTTGGCGGCTGGCCGTAAAAACGTTGACCTGCTGCTCGATGCGCACGTAGGTACGCTCGCCGACCAGTAACCGATCGGCTGAGGCGATGGTGGGCAGGAGGGTTAGGAGAACGCCTGACCAGAGGAACAGCAGCGTACTGCCGATGGAGCCGGGATGGTTCATGGGTTTGTCCTTGTAGGGTCCAGCAGCGCGACCCAGAGCGAACATCGAATCCAGCGACTCCATCGTAGCGGATCTTGGACCTGGAGTTCAAGCGGACCGCCGACTTTCCCGGCGCGGCGGAGCGGCTCGTCCAGGTGGCCTGGGTTACGGCGAGACGGTGGGGGGCGTTCATCGACCTACGGACGTACGGGGGCTATCCAATGGGGTCGCTCAGCCTGGCCAACTGGCGTGTCCGCTCAACGGCTTACGAAGTGCCCGACCTCGTATACCGCTCCGAAAATCGGCGGGTAGCTTTGCATCTGCTCTACTCGGACCTCGGTCAACTCGGCGCGTGCTGCACTCCGGACGTCGTGCTCGGTGGAGAAGTGCAGCTTGCGGCAATCCCAGCCGAGCATGCGGAACATGAGCACCATGAAGGGCCGCTCGATGGGGACTCCGTACACCACCTGGCCGCCCGGCTTGAGCACTCGCTTGATCTCGGCGAATGCCCGCGACAGCTCCTCGGGCCGAAGGTGCTCGAGAATGCTGATCAACAAGACGGTGTCAAAAGCTCCGTCGCGGAACCGCAGGTCCAACACGTTGCCGTTCTCGAGATGGGTGGCGATGCCCAGACTTCGGTGCATGGCCGCCACCTCGTGAACGTTGGCGTCCAAGTCCACGCCGTGGATTTCGTCATATTCTTCCGTGAGATTAGGGAACGTCAGTCCGACACCGAAGCCGACTTCCAGAATCCGCTGCCCACCCGTGCATTCATCAAGGCACATCTCCACTCGCCGCCGGTACATTCTGCCGACTATCGGCCACCGGTAGAAGCGCATGAGTGCGGTGTTGACTGCATCCAGGCGATTGACATCTTGGAGGACTCGTTTGGGCAGGAGTCTGAGGATCGAGGGCGTGCGGTTGCGTCGCACCGCCCGTACCGGCGTGTCTGAAGCAACCCCTGTGTCGCACGCCGTCACCTTGGCATGATTGGGCTCGGAAGCTGTAACGCTTACGCTTACGCCCACGAATTCAGGTGTCAGGACCGCGAGATCGTCGTCGTTGTCCTGTTCTTGCTTTTGTTCCATTTCTCGTGTTCCTCCAAACCTACGCGATCAGCGCGAGGCGGCGAGGGATGCTTCGCCAGCCAGGGGAATCAGGAATAGCTCGACTTCGCCGTAGGAACGGTAGGAAGGCTCCCTAAGACCCACAGAAGACAGGCAGCTGGCGAGCCGGCTCATCGGCGGTCGAGCAGCCGCTACACGGGTAAACATCTGCAGGGCGCCGTAGCTCGCCTCGCCCAGGTGGGTGTAGTAGCCGTCTCCTCGGCTCACCCGATCCGCCTGGACGACCCAAACGTAACAGCCCGCGTACTTCGATTGCCAATCGCCGGTTGTGACCGGTGCTTCGTCGATGGATTCCAGCTTGGAACGCCCGTCTTGGGCCAGGAGAAACTCCAGGCGCATGGAGGTATCCGACGCCGCCACCATGCGCGCCCCGGGAATCCATTGCCCCTCCATCTGCGCTTGGACGGAGCGGGCGGTATGAAAATCGGACGCATGATGCCACCGGCCGGCCACCTTGTCCGGTGCAATGAGTGACATGGGAATGATGACACATGCTGCGGCTGCAATCGCCAAGCGGCGCAGTCGCCCCGCGCGCCACTCGCGCTGGATCATGTACGCCGCCACCATGGCCATTAGCGGCAGTAGCGGGATCAAGTACCGCGGCTGATGGTAGACGGGAACGTAGTGCAGCAGATCGGCGGTGCCGGCGCTCAGATACCCACCGACGACGAACACGATGCACAACACCATTCGTGTCAGCTCCGTGCGAGCAACGGCTCCGTAGGCTACCGCCAACAGAAACAAGGGGCCCATCGGACCGTATTCTCCTCGCGGATCAACCATGGCGCGGAGGTAGTCGGTCACGTACCACGCAATGGACGTCCAGCGATAATCGGGAAGCGGCGAATGGAAAGCGCGATGCCCGGCTGAAATGGCGTGCAGGTGATAAAGCGGATCACCGACGGTGGCGGTGTACCACACCGCCTCCATAGCCAGCCAGACACCCGCCCCACACCAAGCCCACAAAAGGCACCGCCAAGCGCCTCCCGACTGCCGCCGCCGCCATACCACAAACAGAGTGATGGCCGGCAGCACCAGCAGGGTCGGCTCCTTGGCGTTGTAACCCAAGGCTAGTATGAACCCGCCGATGAAGCACCGGCGAAAGACCGAACGTCGCCATTCAGTCCGATCAATCAGTGGCTGACCGATCAGCATCGCCCCGGCCAACACGAAGGGAGTGGCCACGATGTCGGGCAGCGTCACCGTCGCAATGATCACGAACAAGGGCACCAATCCAAGCGATGCCATGGCGATCAATGCAGCCCGCCGCCCAAGGCAGTGGTGGGTAGCGGCCGCGACCAACCCAAGCGTCAGACTGGCTGACAGCATCGGTAAGACCAGGAGGACTTGCCAATGATTCGGCCAGAGTGCGGAGAGCAGGCGGAGCGGTCCCCAGACTAGAAACCGCATCCCCACCGTTCCCACCTGCCGATACTCGCCGCTGACCGTTACGCCGAGCGGTTGCTGAGCCACTGACAGATAGAGCAGGTCATCCGAAGCGATCGGGCCGGTCCAGTAGAAGAGCTGTAAGCCCAACAGGGCGAGGAATACCAGGACGAAGATCAGCGTGCTTGGCTGACGACCGTCAACGACCGCGGCGAGCGCAGGTGTGGCACGTTGTGGGGCCGACGTTCCAGTTGGTTGGACGCAGGCCGGCGACCGCGCTCCGGAACGCGGAGCGTGGAGCGACGAATGGGTCATGCTCTCAGCCACGCTTGTGTTCTCCGCCCGTGCGCGAGGCGCAGCGATCCTGCGCTGGAAGCCTACACCTCGTCCAGCAGGTTATCGGTCGATGGCGACACCGAGTTGAGAATCAAGATTTCAGCTCCAGCAGTGGAAGCGCAGGCTCAGATGGCTTCGTGTGCGTTCGCCAGCGTTCCTGCGAGAGGTCGTCACATGGCCCCGGGCATCGCATCCGGCCAATAGGTCTTTATGAGGTGCAGACCCAGTATCTGGGACGTATTGAACAGACAATGCCCGACGATGGCGGGAGTCAAGGATCGGCGCCAGATGGTGAACACGCTCAAGACACAACCCAGGCCGAACAACGAGGGCAGGACGACCGCTTTTTGCATGCCCAGGTGGAGCAATGCGAACACCAACGCGCAAATCGGGACCGCCGCCCACCAACGTGTCACCAGACATCGTATTCGAGTCAGAAGCAACCCTCGAAAGATCACTTCTTCGTACAAGCCCACGCTACCGAATAGCAGGAGGTAATAGGGCCAGGCGATGTCCGGCATGAACGCATCGATCTGCTCGGCATTTTCGCTCAGTTCGCGCCACCCGTCCGGCAGAAGCAACATCGTGCTGAAGGCTCCGAGTAGATGGGCGGCGTACATGGCCGCCAGTACCACCAGACTCCAGAGCAGATCGACGCGCAGATTCCGCATCGTCAGCCCGATGGTCTCGACCCGCTGCCGACGAAACCTCAGCAACAGCAGGACGAATCCCACGCAGCCGAAGCCAAAGAGAATGGTCACTCCGAAGTTGAACAACGCTCCGCTCGAGCGGTCGTCTGCGGCGCTGGTTGCCCGAGTCACAGCCTCCGGAGCCACGGCCGGCGAGGCGCCGGCCTGGTCACTGCCTGCGTTGGATTGTTCGTAAGACTCCGTGTTTACCTGTTCCGCGGAATCGGCAGCCGCAGGCAGTTGCGCAGCGCTGGCACTGAAGTGTACAACCAACGCCAAAATGATGAACGGGGCGCTGAACACGATAAGGTCCACCAGTGCCGCCACGCGTGAATAGCCCGGCAGCAGCAGCGGAGACACTCGTCGGGCGACCGGAACACCGCCAGCTGCAAGCGCACCGGGAAAGGTCGGGGGAGCGGAAATCGGGCGCGCTTGGATAGGGGGCGAATCCGATCGCCCAGAATCCGGGATGTCGTGGAACTCGCTCATGATGCCTCGCCCAGCTGTGACAACTCCCCGGAGATCCGATCCAATGCCACTCGAACCTCGACCACCGGCCGGAGCACCGGACCGACGACCTGCTCCATCAGCATACGATCCACCTCGTCGGCAGGATCCGGCCACGATGCGTCAGCCGACGGTTTGCCCTGCTCACCGACCGACGGGAAAGTCGGCCCCACCTCGCCGCGCCGGTGGCGAACCTCACGCACACATCGAGCATACATCAGAGCCAGGCATGCGACATATATCCCTAGCACCACGAGGAATCCGAGAATCAACTGGTCCGCCCGAAGGGCTCGAACCAATGTGTAGAGACCGTGCATCACAGACGTAGCGCCCGCGCCGCTCAGTAGCTCTAAGGAACCCTCCACCAGCGGCTGGACCAGCGGGAACCAAATCAACGTCACATAGAGCAGAGCCCGGGCGATCCATCCGGGGGATCGACTGGCCTGCTTCAACAAGTCGATCTCTTGTCGGTCCAGATCCTCGACGATCCGCCGGCAGCGGACGACGCAGCGGTCGGCTAGGTCTGTCGGGTCCGGTAGACGATCGCGAAGCTCGAGCTTGCTCAGCATCCGGCCGTGCTCGGCGACGAATCGCGAGACCAGCAGCCGACAGCGATTGGTCACGGTTCGAGCCCCTACATCGAGCGGGGTCTCCGCTGAATCGTCACTCACTGGCCCTGCGGCGCGTGCATTGGGCAATACGCTTCGACCCAGTCGGCGAATCAGCCAATTCAAGGGGTAGTAAACCGCACGCAGGATGGGCCAGCGTTCCACGCGCCAGGCGAATAACTCGTCGGCCAACTCCACGGCGCTGCGGCGATGGGCGGTGAGGCGCCCGGCGACTACGCGACAGTATTCCGGGCCGAAGACCTCGTTGGTCAACGACTGGCAGGCGTCGGGGCCGCAGGCCGACTCGAGCAGCGCCTCCCATCGCGAAAGATCGTAGTGACTGCCCAGCGTCTTGATCGCCTGGGAGATCTCCACGCCGCGGTTGGCCTGTTTGAGGGTGTCGATCTGGTCAGCAGAGATCCCGCCCATCACGCACGCCCGCAGCCGGTCCAGATCGGCCGACGCAAGTTTCGCCACCGCCAAGACCGCGTCGCGATCGTCCGGGTAGCGCGTCCAATCGGGATCGTCCCATACGCAAGCCACACGTTTTGTGAACGCGACCGGATCGGCGTACTCGGCCGCCATCAAGAACACGTGATCGCTTCGGCGCTGACAGTCAGCCTGTGCGATAAGCTGCTCAGCCCATTGAGAATGGTCGGACCAGAATTGACGGGCGACGGCGTCGGGGTGGTTGGGCTGGGAATCGGCGCGGCTGACCGCGAGTTCCTCGGCTACCACTTCGTCTATCTTGTTGAGCACGCAGTGAACATTGCGAGCGTCCTTGGCCACCCGGTGAAACAGCTCCACCCATTCCCGATCGGCGATTTTTCGCGGCGTGACCACCCAGATAAGGCGGTCCAGGCGCGGGGCTGCCTCGCGCACGATGTTGACGTGCTGGGGGAACTCGCTGTCGAAGTCGGGGAAGTCCACCAGCACGGTATCGCGGATGGCATCCACCTCGTGCGTGCTCACATCGATGTCCCAGCGCGTTGTGGAGCGCCCGTGGTCGCCCGCCAAGCGAGTCTTGACCGCATCGACGGCTGACACATGCACATAGGCCCGCGGTCTGGAGGTGCCCGCACCGGCTTCGGGGCGATCATCGTGTAGGGACACATCCTCACCGACCAGGGCGTCGATCAGGGTGGACTTGCCGACATCCTTGCCGCCGAGAATGCCACAAATCACCAGCGAATCAGCCTGGCTGCGTTTCCCACCGTCGGACAGTGTTGCAGGCGGGCAGCGTAGCAATCGGCTCAATTGGGCGTTGAGCGTGGCCAACCGATCCGTCACCTCGACCTCCATATCTCGCCCGATGTGGGACCGACTCTCCAGTCGGTCATCTGCGAATTCCACGGCGCGTTCCTCGTGATCTGATGGAGTGGGTCGCATCGTCTCAATCTTCCCCGGCGTGCGCCTGGGTGGCCCGGTCTGGTACTCCAGGCCGTGGGCTTCCTGGGGATCGATCCTCGTCAGGCGCTTCTGCGCCTACCTCGTCCCCGATCGGTCGGCGAAGCGCCTCCAGGGCCTGACATAACGGTTCCTGGGGTTGAAGTACGAGTTGCTCTGCTTGCATCATGAGAAGATCGGCGCAGCTGGCGGCGTGGTCGCTGAGCACGCCCCGATAGGACTCGGTCGCCCTCTTGACAGCTTCAAACTCCGCGCTGCCGTGCAGCCGCTCCTGAATGACCCGGGCCAATCGGCCGACTTGTTTGCCACCAATGGCCCCGGCCCCGGCAGCGACCGCAAGTTTTCCGAGAGCTGCGCTGAGGGCCGCCGCCCCGGCGGGCAGGGTCAGGGCGGCGAGCGGACCCTGCACGGCGATGAGCACGCCGGCGGCGACGATTCCCACTGCTCCAGCCGCACCAGCGATCCGCGGTGACAGACCCTGACACTCATGCTCGACCCGTTCATTCCATACGTCGAGCGCCTTATCCAAAGCCGCCACCGCATCGGCAGCGCTTCGGGTGGCACGGTCTGGTACTCCAGGCCGTAGAGATTGCTGACAATTATTTTCAGCCCCCACGGCCTGGAGTACCAGACCATGCCACCCGCCGGCTGAGGCGGGCAGTTCGGCCTGGAAGTCGCTTCCCTGGACGACGGCGAGCAGGGCGTAGAACTGCTGCGAGAACGTGCCGCGGGCGTGCTCGCTGCCCAGCGTCAGGCGGTCGGTCGGACGGTCGGTTCGCTGGTGTTGTTCATCGCCCCGGAGTCCCACAAGTAGCGACACGCCCGGCAGGCGGCCTAGGATGTCCGTCATGCGAGTGCGTTGTCGACTCATCCAACGGCGCGAGTCGGCGATTCCCAATACTCGCGAGATCGGATCCAGGTGCCGGCGTTCGGTTGGTGTCATCAGGGCGGTCATGCATTCCCACGCCCCGGGTACGGTCTGAGCGGCCACGCGGTCCAGGGCGGTTCGCAACACTCCGAGCGCGTGTCGCCGTTCCTCATTGGCGTTGAGTACGTCGTTGCACGAATCTCCAATCCACCGGCGAAGGGCACCGCTGCGATCAGGAGCAGCGCTTGATAGGAAGGCCGTGATATCTTTGGTCAGGGACGTCGGTAGGCGCCGAAACCCGCGCCCGCGTCGAAACGGCAGCACGCAATGGCGAGCGGCGCCCAGACGCTGAGCCTGCTGCTCCAGTTTCGCTCGATCCGAGTCCGAGAGTTCGCCCTCCTTCGTGCGGTTGAATACCGCCATGCGATCCTGACCCATCTGGGTCGATCGCTGGCGAAGCTGAGCGATCGATTGGCGGTCGAACCACCGTTCGTGATCCAGCATGACAATCAACCGATCAAACCACGCCAGGATGGCCAGTGTCAGATCGCCCTCCCGTCGGGCGGGTTCGGAGGTGAAGTCGGGGGTGTCGAAGAGGAGCACGTCGCGGAGTTCGTCCACCAGATGGTAGACCACTTCGAGCCGATCCGGCGCTCCGGGGGTCTCGGCGTCCAGCTCCGTCGAACGACTTGACAGCATGGGTAACAGCGTGTGGGCATGGGTCAACCACTCGTCGGCCACGTCGCGGTGCTGCTCGTGGATGGCCAGGATGGGTCCGAGGGTGGCGTGTCCGCGGATGCTGACCCGGCTGACCTGTCGTCCGTCGAGTAGATTGTTGAACAAGGTGCTTTTGCCGGACGATGCTCCACCCACAATAGCGACGAGCATAGGAGGTGCCGTCGGTGGCGCGCTTCTCTGCGATGCCAGGGTCTCCTTGAAGAACAGGGCGCCTGCGGCGTGTTGCAATCCTGCCGACCAGGCGAAGTGGTACTCGTGTTCCAAGCGGGCCCCCTGTTCTGCCAAGCACTGCAGGGCGCGTAAGACTGGGCGTGCGGTGCCCTGCAGGGATTCGTGATGGTGGGCGGGTCCACTCCGGGATTGCGATCCCGGGGCTTGGGGGGAGGGGGCAGAGTCGGCGTGCGGAATCGATGCCGGCGACGAGTCGGGAATCATTGCGAGCTCCCTCCCGGCGCGCCGGAACGGGTCCATACATGTATCCCATGTGCGTCGCGGACGATGAGACTCCCGTCGCGGAGGGTGAAGCTTGTGGGCGACTCCAACCCGTCCAACTGCATCACACCACCGACCGGAGGGATCAGCCCGCTAATGTCGCCGTGACGGTAGAAATACACAGTGCTGCTTCCCGCAAGATCGTCGGCCGCATCCACCGAGACCACGTAGGACTCGCTGAGCAGATGCATGTCGAATGCCACGTCGCTCGGAGCGGTGCCCTCCCATAACAGCCGACCGTCCACCGGATCGACGGCGTAGACACTGCCCGGGCCGCCGACGATGAGCTGAGCGTTCTCCAGACGCATCCCCCGAGCGGGAAGCGTTCGGCTGCCGAGGGGCGCGGAACGCCAGATGGTCTGTCCGTCATGGAGATCGATTTTCTCCAGGTGTCGGCCGTCATCGGAGAAGTAGAGCCCGTCGAGATCAAGCTGCACGGTGGCATTGATGATGTTGCGGGCGGCTTGGTGGACCCACCGGCGTTGACCGGTGGCTGGATCAAACGCAATGATTCGCCGACTGGTGGTTACGATCAGGCTGCCGTCGAGGGCGAAGAGCAGTCGCGTGATTTGGCTTCGCTGGGCCACGGGGATCAGACCCACAGGCTCGCCCGTATCCCAATCCAGCAGAGTGCAAACCGACGCCCCCTGGCGCTGCCCGGCATAGGCCAACCATGGCTCCTGGAGCGCGATCGGACCCGCCACGTAGCGGCCGGCGCCTCGCCGGCCGTCCACCCGCTGCCAGATCGTCGCTCCGTCGGTGAGATCCAGGCACACCGCCGTTCCGTCAGCGTGAAACAGGACCAGACGGGTTCCGTCAGTAGCGTGTCCGCGCAAAGCGGTGGGAGATTCCCAGTCGGCGTCCGGGTTCAGCAGCTCCAGGGGGTAGTCGCCGTAGTGCCACACCTCGCCCCCGGTCGCCGCATCCAGGGCCAGCACCTGATGAGTCGTGGTCAAGATTAGCCGGTCGGTCGTGGCAGACAGCAACTCCGGCAGGGACCGACAGGGGACCGGTTCGTCCCATCGGTCTTCGCCCGTCGTCGGATCGATCGCACGAATTGAATCATCCGAATAGATCAACAGCGTGCTCCAGTCGGTGCCCGGCCGATCCGCCATGCGCGGTTCGAGTATGGTGGCCGACTCCGTATTAGGGAGCGGCTGGGCCGGCATGTTCCGTTGATTCGGATCGACGTCCACGGCCTGGAGTACCAGACCGTGCCACCCGTAAGTCAGCGGCGGCTCTAGCGTGGGGCGCGTCGGCTCCACGCGCTCGCGGATGTCGCCGAGGCGGGCACGATAATCGAGCAGTCCAACGGACACGCCGTCCACTTCGACTCTGGCGCTGGGATATTCGCGGGCCGCCTTGGTCAGCCATCGCCACGCGACTTCGGGGCGATGGGCCTCGACGTTGCAATCGGCGATCCGCCGCATGAGATCCGGGGCGTCGACCTGATGGCGATATCGGTTCAAGGCGACGTACAGAGCCTGACAACCGGCCGTGGGATCACCCGACCTTCGCAGAAGTTCACCCTTTTCGATCCACGCCTGAGGGGCGACCTCCGCGTTTGGAAATGTCTGCACGACGGAATCGTAGGCCGCGGGATCCGCACTGCGCCGCGCCAGGCGTAGCAGTCGTCGCGCGGCTTGGTCGGCGTCGGAGAAAATCGCTCGGCCGAATTGCTCGATCAGCTCGCCGATCTTCCGCTCGGCCAGTCGGCCCGCCGGGATGGCCTCGCCATCCGCGGTGTGGTCGATCTCCTCACGAAGCGAACGGTCGGTGAGAATCTGCTGGTACAGTCGAGCGGCCTCAGCGGGCTCGTTCCTACGAATGTGCAACGCAGCCATGCGCCAGCGGTAGGTCAGGTGGGCGGCCGCATCGGGCGGACATTGCGAAGCAAAGCGGTACAGTTGAATGGCGGATTCGCGGGCCGCTTCCTCGTCGCCGGGTGCCACTGGTGGCTTGTCCACCAGGGCGCGGGCGAACTCCAGGCAGTCGTCGAAGAGGCGTCGCTTCAGGGACGTGTCAACCAGTTGAACGAACCCGCCGCATCGCTCCACGGCGTCGGCCAACGAGTCCAGCGCCATCGCGGGTTCACCTGCACGAAACGCGAGCTCGGCCAGATCCAACATGGGCAACGGATCGTCGGGTGCCATGACCGTGCGATTAACGGCGGCGGCGATGACTTCCGCTTTCGGGCCGTAGACCGAAATGTGTTCCTGCCCCGCCACCACAATTCGACCCCGCAAGACGGTCAGGTTCCCGCCTTCCCCGTCGATCGCGTCCCAGGGTTGAGCGACTCGCATCCCATCGGGATCTCGATAGTGGTTCCAGGAACGCCGTGTCGGCACGGCGATCCCGTCCCGCGTTAGCACCGGCCGACCGAAAAGAGGCTCATCGACGGGTAACGGGGAGGCCCAGATCTGAACCCGGTGGTCGAGATCGTAGCAAAACACTTCGTTCCCCACCCCGTACAACCGCCGGGTGCCACTGGTGGCTTGCCCACCAGTGCGCAGGCCCACGATGGTATGCGCCTCGGCGATCTGGTCTCGCGGGATCGTCGTCAGGAGTGTCCCGTCTTCACCATCCAGAACGTAGAACGCTCGCCCGTTCATGGGCAGACAATAGACTTGCCCGCCGTCGAGGATGATTGGGTTGAAGTGCCACGGTCTGGTTTCCCCCCAGTACTGTCGCGGCCAGCTTGAGTCTGGATCTCGGCTGGGCAGGGGATAGACCCACAGCCACCGTACGCTACCGGTATTCATTCCCACAGCGGCTAGGGAACCCAATCCCGTGTCGACAAACGCCGTGTCGCCGTCGGCTGCCAGGATCGACACCAGGGGGCGTTGGTATCCGAATCCACCCGTGGACGCCCCACCCAGATGGGTGCGAAACACCGGTCGGCCGCTACGCGGGTCTACACGGAGGAGATAGCAATCCTCGAATCCGAAGTCTCGGCGACGACGGAGAGTGATCAGCAGGATGTCCCCGTCGATCAGCGGGGACGAGTCGAAACGCCACTCAGAGGCCGGCGCACCGAAGCGGGCTGAGTCGAGCTTCCATATCAATGCTCCGCTAGTCGCGTCCAGGCAGACGACGGAGTGCGATGGGGTCGATGAGGTCTCGACGTCTGCGGGGTCGCCCCCCGTATGCATGGCCGCATAGAGGCGACCGCCGGCATGTGTCGGTGAGTGCCAGGAGAAGGCACTGTCACTCGCCAGATAGTTGTCGCTGCGGCGAGCGGCGGGTGTTCCGTAGAACCAGAGCAACCGGCCCGTCTCGAAATCCAGCGCCTGAACCTGCGAGCCATCCTGGATGAATATCTTTCCGTCGGCGATCACGGGAAAACTCGACAGGAGCGAGCCGCGGGCGGATGCTCGCCGGTATCCGGTGCGCTGCTCATCGGTCAACTCGTCAGATCCCGCCGGGCGGCCGACGTAGTCATGTCGCCACAAAGGGACCGGATGTTCGACGTGCAACGCCGGCGCGCCGTTGCGGGCGGCGTTTCCGCCGAAGACCGGCCACTCCGAACTCATGTGAGACCGACCGGTGGCACGGTCTGGTACTCCAGGCCGTGGAAGTCGGTCCGAATCAGGTCGCGGCGATATCGCCGCGTCACTGACCGACTGGAAAGCCGGTCCCACACCAGGCGAGAGCAGTTGGTTGACGGCTTCGGTCAGTCCGATCGATTGCCCAAGCCACTCAATCACGCAGTCAGCCCCGAGCCGATCGTGTGCCCGCCTCTGCCAGGAACGCGCTTCCTCCGCTCGACCCCATAGGGCGAATACCACGGCCAACCGGGCGGAGCTCTCCCCATCGTGGAGGCTGCGATCCGGATGAATGGCCAGGAACCGTTGGTAGATGCCGGCGGCCAGGCGCAGGCGGCCGGCCTCGACGGCCAACTGGGCCGCACGATCCGTGATCAGCCATCCGGTCTGCGTGCAAAAGAACCGTTCGAGGAGCTGGAGTGCGTGGTCAAGATCGAGATGTGGACGCAAGTTGGACCATGCATCGGATGCAGGGCCCTCTTCCAGTTGGCGGTAGGCTCGCAGGCCGGCCGCAGGCCACTCAGCCACCATCCGTTGCAGACGGGCCTCCACGCTGGAAAAACGATCCGGAGCCAAGCGAGTCAAGGAACGTCCATACTGCTCGGACGCCCGGTGAACGAGTCGCGCCGCCTCGGCCCACTGCCTCTGAGCCGCCAGTCGGTCGATCTTGGCCAACAGCTCGCCCGCTTCGGCGCTCTCGTCCACGTGGACGTCCGCCTCGATGAGGGCGGTTGGAGGTTGCCCTTGCCCCCCGGGTGCCACTGGTGGCTTGCCCACCAGTGCGAAGACGCCGACGACGAGGCATGCGGTGAACAACCTGGTGTAGTGATCCATGCTGATGGCATCTTATCCGAGCCCCGACCGTGAGGGAGGGAGTGAGAAAAACCGCTCCCTTATGGTCGCGGCTCGGTTACAAGAAATCTGCTACTAGTGAAACACTACACCAGCTCAATGAACCCACATTCGGCATTCGTGTTCGGTTATTACCACCGCCCTATGACCGACTGGCAAGTCGGTCCCCCACCAGCGGCCGAAGGCGATCGATCCGAGCCGCATCTATCGAAGCGGGGTCGGTCCAAATGGCAAACTCCAGCGCCCGACGACACAAACAATCCTCATCACCGGCTTGGGCAAGACGCTGGACCGTGGCGGCCAATAGTTCGGTCCCGCGCCCGGCGGCTCGCTTCAGGTTGGCCCGTATCTCGTTGAGCAAATCCTGACGATGGGTGGCACGGTCTGGTACTCCAGGCCGTGGGGATCGCCAGCAGTCGTAGTCGGTGGGGAATGCAACGAGTGCGTAGCACATCTCCGCCTCCCGGGCCAGTTTGGCCTCCGGCATGCACGTCATGCCCACCAGGTCCGCTCCCCAAGCGCGATGCATGTTCGACTCCGCCCGGGTCGAGAATTGCGGGCCCTCCATGCAAACGTAGGTGCCCTGCGGGTGAATCGTCGCCTCGACGCCGTCGCCCGCAGCGATCAGGTGGGCCCTCAATTGTGAGCAGAACGGATCAGCCAGCTCGACATGAACAGCCAAATCGTCGTCAAAGAAGGATGAGCGGCGCCGGTGCGTCCTGTCGATGACCTGATCGCAAATCACCAGGTCGCCGGGGGCGAAGTCCTCTCGCAGACTGCCCGTGGCGCCGCTGGCAAGGATACGGGTGACGCCCAATGACTTAAGAGCGAAAACATTCGCCCGGTAGGGCACAGCCGATGGCGAAAAGCGATGGCCGGGCCCGTGCCGGTTGACGAACACTACCCGGCATCCATTCCATTCCGTGCGCAGCAACGGTCCACTTGGCGGACCGAACGGCGTGCTGACCTCGATTCGCTCGCCGCCCTGATCGGCGAGCAACTCCGCCAGGCCCGTACCGCCGATGATGCCGATCAGAGGCGAGTTCACCGTCCAGCCTCGAGTTCGAGCATTCGACGCTTCTGGTCCACCCCGGGCGGTGACGAGAATCCCCCCAACCCGCCGTCGGCACGCAGGACTCGATGGCAGGGAATCACTAGCGGCAGGGGGTTCGTAGCCATGGTGCTTCCCACGGCCCGCCCGGCGCGGGCCCGCCCGACCGCTCGGGCCAGATCCGCGTAGCTGGTGGTCTTGCCATAGGGAATGCGTCGGCACGCTCGCAAGACTTGAGCCCGAAACGGAGTGACTCCGCTCAGATCAATCGGCTCGTCGAACCGCGCCGGGCCGCCGTCGAAGTAGCGTCGGACCTGTCTCTCGAATCGCGGCAGCAGATCCGCGACGGGCGAAATACCTGGATAACTGTTTCGGATGCGGCGTTGTAGTTTGGCCTTCGTCAGGCCGGGAAGGTAGGTGGCCACCAGGGCGGCACCGTCCGCGACGTACCCGAACGCGCCCCATGCGGTATCAAAAACGTTGTAGGCCAACATGGCCTCATTATCGTGAGCGCCGCCGGCCAGGCAACCCGCCCTGCGGGCGGCGTGATCGACTCCTGTGGAACTCGGTAACCACGCGGGCCAGGCGGATTAGCGTTTCCTGCCCCGTCGCGGAGGCATCCAGGCCTATGAATTGCAGGCCAACTGTGGGCTCCCCGTCCGCAGCGGCCGACGTATGCCGACAAACCGCTTGGAGGTCAAAGGTCTCCCGCTCGTGCTGTGGAGCAAAGCGGACTTGGACGCTCGCTCCCTCGCTCAGCAGGTCGGGCGACTCGGTTCGAATCCTCATCCCGCCCGCGGAGATATCCTCGACCATCCCCGCTACCTCAACCGTGCTCGTCTCGGCCTGGTCAGCCGAGGGTCGAACACGCACAGACACAGGGATAGTGCATCCCGTCGGCGGAGGCACTCGATAGTAGACGCGTCGCTGAAGTTTCTGGAGATGGTCGGGCCAGTTAAGCCACGCCGCCCCGCGGGTCAGGCTACCCTCGGTCTGGTGATCGGCGAATCGCTGCAAGGCGGTGCTGAACATGCATTTCTTGTGTCCGTAGCGGAAGGTGACCCCCAGAAGCTCGCCGGGGGCCAACTCAACGGGCTCGGCTCCGGCGTCGGCGATCAGTGGAGACAACACAAGACTCCGGTGGCGCTCATCGTAGCCGACGAACTTGGTCCGCAGGGTTCGCCATCCGTCGGGACCATGGTGCGACACGACGGCGTGCGTGCCGCGGCGGACGGCTTCGCGTAGCAGGCTGCTTCGTTGGTCGGCGGCGGCGTCATTGAGAAGTTGGTTCATGCGTTGGCGATCTCCATGGCTGGGTGATTCAGGTCAGCCAGAAAGCAAGCCAGGCGGTCCTGCATCGCACGCGTCTTGACGTCGATCTCGAACTGCAGTCCCAAGATGATCTTGCCCGCATCGCCGGCGGGAGTCTTGGCTCGAACGGTTGCGACGAATGTGAACGGTGCGTCGGCCCAGGCCAGATCGAACCGGGTGGCCAGTCGATCGGTGATCGACAGCCGGTCGGCGTCCGCACGGTCAACCCGACACGCCAACCCATCGCGTCCCACGTTGAGCAATACGGCGGTGCAACACCAGGCACGCATGTCGTCGGGTTCCCGCAGATGAACGGTGACCGAGTCGTGCAAGTCGGAGCGCTCGAAGCGGCGCCTCTGTAACCTTTCGACCCGCGTGGGTCGAATCATCTCCACCAGGATCCGCTCGTCCTCCGCAATGACCCCGAGTACGGCGGTCTCGAAGTGGAACCGTTCCCGGCCGAGAACCACCGTGACGTCGCAGCACGACGTGGGCAGCGCTCGGCGATCCGCCCCCGTCGCCTCGTCGAGTCGCACATAAATGCTCTCGGAATCCACCGACACCACGTGTCCCTTCAGGGCCTCCTGATCGGGAAGGGTGCGAACCGACAGCAGGATCGGCGCTCGCTGTCGCCCGGTCAACTCGAGCAGGCGCGCCGTTCGGCGATCGTCCAGGGCGAGCAGGCATTCCCCCGATGGGTGACTCTGGGCCTTCACACGCATCTACCTCCGTAGCCGTAGCTGGCGGCGTTGCTCGGCGATCACGAATCGCCGGATTCGCTGATTCATCTGTTTGGCGTCACAGCCGATCCAGGGCATGAACTGCATGCCCACCAGACGGGCCGTGCCCGCCCGAACCAGACTCGTGTGGCGAGCCTGACAGATGGGCGCCAGCGGCTGATCGTCCTCCGGAAGGATGAACTCGCTGTAAAACAGCTCGCCGCGTTGAATGGTGCGAAGCTCGGTCTGCGCAATCAACACAGCCATTCCACCAGTGGAAATATCAAGGATTCGACCGTGAAACCGATGCACGTCGAGCGGAACGGGCCCCGGGGCCGGAACCGTCAGACTGTGAAAACGCACCGGAATGTCGTGCGTGCCCGCGACCGACACGCGGAAGTCCGCACGGCGCTGGGCCTCGACCAGCTCGCTCGGCAACGCCAGGGAAATCCCGGTCACGACCATCCGTTCGTTCAATCGGATTCTGGCGTGCGGCTCGACTACGGTGGAATCGAAGCGATAGCGCCTGCCCTTGACGTGAAGGATCACCTTGACTGGCTGACGCGGGGCCAGGCTAATGCTTCCGGAACCGGCTTGCGGTTGATCGAGCTGGACCAGCTCATTCTGACATCCGAGCATCCGGGCCCACGCGGTCACCACGTCGCCGTCGGGCTGTTGGATGTGCAGCTCGGCCGGCATGTTGCGGGCGCAAGCCTCCACAACAATTTCCAGAGCCGCCGGATTGCACGTCGCCAGATTCGTGCTCATATGCACCTGCTCCACCGCTTCCACTCGCGCTCTCTAGTGCGCGCGTTCAGCGGTATCGTCGGTTCGCGTGTGTGCCGACTTGACTGGTGAATAGCGCACCCCGGCCGCTCGTAGCCCAGCGGTAATCGCAGCGCCCATGTTCGCGGACGGACGATTTCAGCCCGCCGAACCGGCGTGGGCGGAGTCGTCGGCGCTGGGCCGATAACCGACCCGCCGGCCGGATCGTGGAGGTCGCCTAGAACCTATCTCAAAACCGCCAACGACCCGCGAACTTCAGTTCGCGTGGTGCCACGCACCCTTGAAACGCAGTGCAAAACGAGCCGTACTCCAGAACCAAATCCTCGCCAGGCAGGTATTGGGACGGGTTCTAGATCTTCTCCGGAATGTGATCGCTGTGGGGGGATAGGGCGGTGTTTCCCTCGGCCGCCGGCCCGGACTCGGGCATGGTCAATTCGTCGAGCGCATCGGCCGACCTCGGTCGGTACGCACCGGTCAGGGCCACCAAGGCGCCGGGAAGCGACCAGAACAACTGAACGAGGCGAATGCACATGGCCAGTAGGACGAGCTGCGACACGCTCGCGTAGACGCCCAGGAACTCGCGGTAGAACGCCTCCATGGTTCCCAGTCCCATGAAGGAGATGGGAATGGCTGCCACGATGTTCCCGGTGGCAATCCACGCGTAGTACTCGACCCATTTCGAGCCCCCGGTGTCCATGCCCAGGGTCATGGCCCCGAAGAAAAAGGACGTGGTGCATACCCAATGGATGGTGACGGTGAACACCAACGACCAAAACAAGAGCCATCGACGCTGCAATACGCGTCTGATGGCGGCCTCAGCCCGATGAAAATGAGCCAGCATGGGTAGCCTGGTCACGCCCGGCAATCGGGCCATCAGGGCTCGAACTCGCGGCGATACGAGCAACACACACCCCACTACGACGCCGGCCAGGAATAGTAGGCAGAAGCCAGCCACCCAAGCAAAATACGGCCTCCCGATCGCCGGAACGGTGACCATGGCCACCATGATGAACATGCCGATGAGCCCGATGACGCGATCGAGCATCACGGTGGTGACCGCTTCGGTCTTGTGTTCGGTATGCAGCGTGACGTAGTAGGCCTTGAACAGGTCGCCCCCCGTGCTGCCGATCAGGGTGAAGTTCAGGAAGTTACCCGCGTAGCAAAGCTTGATCGATTCCCAATAGGCGATATGAATGTCCTGGGCACGTAGAAGCCACTGCAGGCGCTTGGCCATGATCAAAGGCACTGGAGCGAAAATGAGTACGTAGAATGGCAGGTAGCGCTTCTCACTCCGCTTGACCAGGCTGGGCAGGCCGTAGCGGATTTGCTCGGCGCCATCGTCGCTGCCGGCGATGTCGGTACGCCGAAGCGTGTGCTTGTCGCCCTTGGCGTCCAGAATCTCGATCGACTCATTGGACTCAGCCAGGAGACGGACCTCCGTCCCATCGGTCAGGGTTACGAAGTCATTCCAGGCGACTTCGGAAAAGACCCACCAGAGCAGGCCAATGCAGACGCCGATCCGCAGCAGGGTGAATCCTCGTTGCTTCCAGTTCTTGCTCACCGTGCGAAACCGTTCCTCCAGCCCGGCTCAATCCCAAGCGTTGCTTCCGATGGCGCCCCTAAGAATCACCCGCGTGTTCGAGACTCGACCTTCGGCGAAGGGGTGGACGAAGTCAAGCGAAGCGTCGCTTCGACTAGCTGACCCGGACCAGCCGTCTGGTGCTTGACCCTCTGCAACCCCACAAGTAGTACACCTGGGAACGTGAGGCTGATGGCCGAACCGGATCGGGACCGATAACACCGAAACAGGACGTTTGCGGAGGCCGGGTTGAATGGCGTGTCCGACAGCAATTGAAAAGGTCCGAGGCCGGGAGATTCTGGACTCGCGCGGCTTTCCGACCGTGGGTGCGACGGTCTCACTCCAGGATGGCAGCAGCGGTGAGGCGTTCGTACCCTCCGGGGCATCCACCGGCGAACACGAGGCGGTCGAGCTTCGCGACGGGGACTCAACTCGCTACGGCGGCAAGGGCGTGCTTCGAGCGGTCGAACATGTCAACGGCGAGATCGCCGGCGCCGTCGCCGGACTGGACGCCACCAACCAAGCCACGGTGGATCAGACGATGATCGATCTGGACGGCACGCCGAACAAGGGACGTCTGGGAGCCAACGCGATTCTGGCGGTCTCCCTGGCGGTGGCCAAGGCGGCGGCGAACTCACGAGGAGTGCCGTTGTACCGGTATCTCGGCGGTGATGACGCACGGATCCTCCCGGTACCGATGATGAACATCCTCAACGGCGGACGGCACGCGGACAATACGGTTGATTTCCAGGAGTTCATGATTCAACCCTGGGGGGCGACGAGCTTTCGGCACGCGATCCAGATCGGCTCGGAGTGCTTTCACTGCCTGCGCGGGATACTAACCAAGCGTGGTTACAGCACGGCCGTGGGCGACGAGGGCGGCTTCGCCCCCAACCTGGGCAGCAACGAGGAGGCCGTCGAGTTGGTTGTCGAGGCGGTGGGCGCTGCCGGTTATCGCATCGGACAGGATGTATTTATCGCCCTGGATCCCGCCGCCTCGGAGATGTTCGACGCCGAGACCGGAACCTACTCCCTGTTTAAGTCGTCGCCGGAGACGCAGCGGTCGCCGGACGACATGATCGACCTATGGGCGGGCTGGTGTGAGAAATACCCCATTCGCAGCCTGGAGGATGGGCTGGCGGAGGATGACTGGGATGCCTGGGACCGACTGACCGCCCGCCTGGGCGACGGCGTTCAGCTAGTAGGTGATGATCTGTTCGTCACCAACACCGAGCGCCTGGCCAAAGGCATCAAGCGCAAGTCGGCCAACTCGATTCTGATCAAGCTCAATCAGATCGGCACGCTGACCGAGACGCTCGGGGCGGTCGAGATGGCCCAGCAGAACGGATGGACCGTGGTCATCTCCCACCGCAGCGGGGAGACCGAGGACACCACGATCGCCGACGTAGCCGTCGCCACCGGAGCCGGGCAGATCAAGACGGGAAGCCTCTGTCGCAGCGATCGCGTAGCCAAGTACAATCGGCTACTGGGCATCGAGGAGGAGCTTGGTGACCAGGCGATCTACGGCTCGGTCACCTGGAACAAGTAGCTATCCGGTCGAGGCCGGATTGGGGACGTAATCGACATGGGCAGGGAATCCTTTGCAGACTGAACCACGGACGCGCCGTCCGAGACATCCGAGTTCATCGAGTAACCCCGTACCGCCGTCGGTCCGGAGCGCCACCCGATCGTCGGCGGGCTTCTGGTTCCTGATCGTCTTGGCCTCACTCGGGTTTGCCCCGTGCATCCTTGTTCCTGCATGGGGGGACTATGCCCAGGTCGTGGGCCAACGCAACCAGGAGCGACTCCATACCGAGCAGATGCAGGTTGATGTAGTGCAGCTCCGCCGGACGCTAGTCCGCATCAACGCCGACCCCGCGGTGACCGCCCGCCTCTCCCGGCGCGAGCTGGCTTACCGAGTTCCCGGTGATGTTATAGTCCCCGTCGGGTACCGATCGGGGTCCGAGCCGATGAGGTCGGATCCACGCATACTGGCCACACCAAGCCCCGTACCGTTGCCTCGCTGGTTGGGGCCGATGATCGATCGTCTGCCGGACCTTGATTACGCGGCCGTCTTCGACCACGAACCCACTCGCCGGATGTTGATGTGCCTGTCGGCCGGGCCGCTGGTCGCCGCGATGGTGCTCTTCGGTTGGGGATCGGGACGTCGGATTCCCGATGGATTGAACCCTTCCGGGCACAGCGAGCCGCGGACTTCAGCCCGCGCGGACTGAAGTCCGCGGCTCGCGCGCTGTTCTGATTCCGGACGGTCCGCCTTGCATCGGGCGCTCAAACACGGTAAACACCCCATGGTATGGCGTACCGGGTTCGGCTAGGCTGACTTCGCATTGTCGGACGACGCCGAGACGCTCCTGGTCGGTCCGCGGACGAGCAGACCCTTCATGGCGATCTGCTCGGACGGGAAGGAGGTGTCCA
>JADFPW010000272.1 GCA_022562105.1 Planctomycetota bacterium | reverse complement strand
GTCGTCAATGACTACCCAGAAGTGATCACCCAAACGAATGATGGCCCGGCGATGAATGATTCCGCCCGGCTGGCGGCGGTAGCTTTCGTGCTGACCCTCCCAGTATTCGATCTCACCGTCGGCGAGTGGCTGGTGGTACCTGACCGTCGAGCGCGTCCAATGCAGCCACATGAAATGGCCGCTACGGCGCATCTGATCTTGCCCGTCCACGACGACAGTATTGTGAGCCGACGTGCCTTGGAAGTAGTCGAGCCACGGCTGTTCGCAATTGTACCGATAGGTTCCCGAATCGCGGAGGATGTTCAAACCCCGCCACCAGAGATCCATGTGCAGCATGTCCGCCTGCACGGGTCGGTCTCGGTAAGTATGACACCGGACCATGGCCCAACTCTCCCGGCCCCGTAGCGTGTAGTACCCGCCGTCGCGGGCTTGCATGCTCGTCGGGCTGCGGTCGGTTGATCCGGCGTCCTGCGCCGCCGGCCGCGAGGAGGATTCCCCAAACAACCACTGCAAATCCTCGTCCCAGGGACCCGGGTCGTACAGGCGCTGAGCGTGCAGGGCGTAGTGCATCGCGCCTATCGCGGGCCGGTAGTCGAGATAACCGCAGGAGTTCAGTGGCAAAGTCAGGGCGCCGTCGTTGTGTCCATAGTTGGGAGCGCAGCCCGATTTCTCATCCTGCACGTTCCACAGAAACCGCACGCTGCGATCCAGCAACGAACGCGTGTTCGCGGTGAACGAATCACCATTCAACTCCGCCAGCCGCACCACCCAGGTGTAGACTTGCAGCACCAATCGCTGATAGTTCAGCGAGTGTTGAATGTACGACCCATCCGCGTAGAACTGTTCCAGACATTCGCCGTCGAGCAGGCTCTTGCCCATCGCTCGCCAACGATCCGCCTGGGCAAACTCCGGAAACAACACGCCGACGGTGTACAAGCCGGCCGCCTCGCTGATGGTGTGGTTGCTGCGCAGGGCCCGGGCGAAGTCGATGTTGCCGGCGATTCGCTCAGCCGAGGAGGCCACGACGACGGCTAACATGCTGATGCGTTCGTCCGTTGAGTGCGGCGACGACCAGAAAGCGTGCAGACCCCACACACTCGCCATCGTCCGCAGGGCGACCTCCTGTCCGCATTGCCAATTAGGTCCACACTGCGGCGGATTCGACGCGCGCCACGACTCGACGAATCGCCAGAAACAGGCAGGGTACTCCTCGTTACCCGTGGCGGCGTAGGCACGGGCCAGCGTGTATACCCAGCCAAACCGCGACGGTTCCCAAATGTATTTGATGTCGCCGAGTTGGGAATCGAAGTCCCCGCGCCGGGTCCAATGGTGCAAGTCGGCCCGCCGCTTGGTGAACGGATTCAGCAGCCAGTCCGGCGGATCGCCTAGTGACGCCTGCTCGGCCGAGAAGTAGCTGAACGTTCCACGACAGATGGGGTCGGCCTGTTCGACGGCGCCAGTCAGCCACGACGGCTCAATCGACGGGATTTGACCTGGTGGGAAGAAGAATCGCCTGTCGAGCGATTCGCGGTATCGTCGGTACTCCGCCGGCTCGGTGGGAACACTGCGAACCCAGTAGGACAACGGTCGGTCCGACCAGCAATAGGCGGGGAACCGCTTGGCCAATCGCCCGGTCTTTCTGCTTAGGGCGTAGCGGGCGCGAAACAGGGCGATACGCGGCCCTTGCTGGGTCAGGTAGTGAGCGGCGGCGACAAGGCGTCTGAGCATGGGCTGTTCGGCGGCACGGTTATTCGACGTGGGCACTGGTGGGCAAGCCACCAGTGGCACCCAGCAACACGGTTTGCCCGGTGGCGGCAGCCTCGACGGCTGCGAAACTCGCTTCGGTAACGTTGTAGATCCCGTCCAGCGGCATGGGCGGCGGTCCACCATCGGCGATGGCGTCGATGAACCGGGCGACCATGGCCCGGTGGCCTTTGTCCTTACGCATCAGTTTCTGGGCCCGGAATCCGGCGAACCCGTGCCCGCGCAGCAGGCGAAAATTGTCCAGGCTCAGGATGCGCCCTTCGCTGAATACGTCCAGTTTCTCCTTGGCGTAACTGCGGTGCCCGTTGGCGAAGTAGTGCAAGGTTCCGATCGAACCGTCACCGAAACGCAGGGTGATGCTGATCTTGTCCGTCGGCGTGTCCAGGCCGGGAGCATCACCCACTTGCGACGCCTGTACGGAAACGACGGGCGCCTGCGCCAGAAACATCATCAGATCGATCCAGTGGCATCCCTCACCGAGGATGCGACCACCGCCCTCCTGCGGGTTTTGCGACCAGTGATCCATCGGGATTTGCCCGGCATTGACCACGCAGGTCATGCACAACGGCTGCGTGCGAGTGGACAACAGCTCGTGCATCTTCCGGGCGTGCGGTGAAAACCTCCTGTTGAATCCCACCGTGAACACCTGATCCTCGGCGGCCTCGATCGCGCTGCGTACGCGCTCCAAACCTGCTCGATCGATGGCCACGGGCTTCTCGACATGAACGTGTTTGCCCGCTTGCAACGCCTCCTCGATCATCGTCGAATGCAGATCGTGGCGCGTGGTAATGACCACCGCGTTGATGTCGCCATCGTCCAACAGCGTTCGATAGTCGGTCGTCGTCTTGGCGAATCCGAACTTGCCCGCCAGTTGGGCGCCGGTGACGCCTCCGGAGCTGGCAATCGTATGCAAGACCGCCCGCGTGGCAGCCAGCGCGGGAAGCATGTGGGTTCGGGTGTAGCGACCCGCCCCGATCAGGCCGATCACCGCCCGCCCGTCTTCGCCCCGCGTCGCGCCGCTCCGCAGGGTGACGATCCGGCGACGAGGCGGTTCGGACTTCGGATAGTCCAACACGATTCCGATGGCCGACGAGTCCTTCAACAGCGCATCGTAGGCCTGCCCAGCATCGGCGAGCGGAACGCGATTGGTAATCAGCGGACCCACATTCAGTCGGCCGGTGGCCATCATGTCCAGGACCGCCTCCAGGTTCCGTTGTTGTGTCCAGCGAACGAACCCGTACGGGTAGTCCTGCCCCTGCTCCTCGTAGGCTGGATCATAGCGACCCGGACCGTACGAACAGGAGACCTGAAAGCTCAGCTCCTTCTCGTAGAAATCCACCCGATCCAGTTGCAGGCCGACGACGCCGACCAGCACGATTCGCCCGCGCTTCCGGCTCATCTGGGCGGCCTGATGCACGATCGAATTGGTCTTGGCGCTGGCGGTGATGAGCACGGCATCGACGCCCTGCGCATTAGAAACCGCGGCGGCCGCAGCCACTGGATCTGCACCCCCCGAGATATCCACCACCTCGGCCCCGAACTGCTCGCCCAGTCGCAACCGCTCGGCGTTCTTGTCTATGCCCAATACCCGGCACCCGGACGCTCGTAGAAGCTGCACAGCCACCAGGCCGATCAACCCCAGCCCGAAGACCGCCACGGATTCGCCCAGCGTCGGTCGAACCAGTCGGATGCCTTGCAGGCCGATGCACCCGACCACGGCAAACGCCGCCTGTTCGTCATCCACACCATCCGGAATCTTGGCGCACAGATTGATCGGAACGTCAACCATCTCCGCGTGCGATCCGTTGCTGGCCACCCGGTCACCCACGTGGAACTCCGTCACCCCCGCTCCCACCTCGACCACCACGCCGGCGTTGCAGTAGCCCAGCGGGATCGGTTCGTCCAGGCGAGAAAATACCGCTTCCATGGTCGGAAGGAGCCCTTCGGCTTTGATTTTTTCGAGCACCTGCCGCACGCGATCGGGGTTTTGGCGGGCCTTGGAAACCAGCGACGCCCGGCTGAACTCGACCAGCATGCGTTCGGTGCCGGCGGAGATCAGGCTGGCGCGGGTTTGTATGAGCAGGTGTTTGGGCTTGGATCGCGGGCAGGGAATCTCCGCAACCTCGGTCTCCCCGCTACGGATGTGTTGCAACAACTGCTTCACGTGGAAGGTATCCGATGGCTCGCAACACACGGGAGTTCAGGCCCGGTGAGTCGGCCCGCCTGCATGCTCGCTCAGGACAGGGCCATGCACAAGCCCTCTTCGTAGTTGGGCATCGGTCCGTGCCCGGTTAGCCCACGACACAACGCCGCCACTCGTCTAGCGGATTCCGCGGGCCTGAACTGCTCGATCCGCGATCGGCTCGCCCGCCGCATCGATGCGCACAGAGCCCGGTCGCTTACCAGGCGGGTCAATCGATCCGCCAATGCATCGACATCCTCGTTGGCGAACACGAATCCATTGACCCCGTCGGCAATGAGCAACGGCCCGGCTCCAACCGCGTCGCTGGCGATGACCGCCAGCCCGTGCTCCATCCCTTCGTTGATAATGGCTCCCCAGCCGTCGTATCGGCTGGGCAAGACCACGATGTCGCTCTCGCTGAAGTAGCGGTCAACGGTCTCATGTGGGACTACGCCAAGGAAACGCACCTTACCAGCGATGTTCAGCTCCGTGGCCAACGATTCCAGGGCGGACCGCTCTTCGCCGTCGCCGACGATGGTCAGCACCCACGCCTTATCCGCCAGGGGCGCGCGTCCTAGCGCTGCCAGGAGGATATCGATGGCCTTGTGGCGGCCCAGTGTGCCAACAAACAGCAAGCGCATCTTACCGTCAGGGGCGGCAGCCAAATCGTGATCCAGCTTCAGCCGGGGACGGACAGCGTAGCCAAATTGCCAGGCCTTCCACCTCGTGGCACCAAAGAGGCGGTAGTCTGCGTCCGCACCGCATCCCATGGTCATCAAGTGCACGTCCCTGCTGTTAACCGCTCGAACCATCAGCCGCATGCCGCAGCGTTCCAACCGGGACCGGTGACGACTGGGGATGAACCGTTCAGCCCAGATGATGTTCAGTTTTCCCGTTCTGAGCCGGTGGCGAATCATGCGGATGGCCCGCGGGTGTTTCAGGCCCGGCCAGATGACCACGTCAGCCGAACGGGCTAACTCATGGTAGCGCCGTAGCTTGTCCGGGCTGCGCCACGGTTGCAGAAACGGCGCGTCGGCAGGGAGCTCGGGCCAACCCAAGGCTACCCGCCATGAAACCTGTGGTTGAAGCACACAGCCGGTAAACGAAATCTCCGGCCGGTGGTACAGGGCCTCGAAAATGGGCAGAATATGTGGGTTGTTGACCCGTTCGACGCCCAGGACGGTGGGTGCCCCTGTCATCATGGTCTTCACCTTGCGATCATCCTGGCCCGCGGTCTCGAGTACTGCAAGTCCAACTCGTCCTCGAGCACCGTCACCCGCGGATGCCGCCTTTTCGCCGGGCACTGGTCACCCGCGCCCAGGTGCGCGTGACAGCCTGGCGCACCTCGTAGACTCCGAGAAGCCATGCGACCGCCAGGGCCACTCCCATGCTCGTAGTCGCCACCACCACTCCCACGAGAAGAGCCCCCAGGCGGTACTCGAGGAGGCTGCCGGGGAGGAGGGCGCGAACAGCGCAACCCGCTCCGTACCCACTCACCACCGCCACCGCCCAACAGAGTACGCGCGACGGTTGATACCATACAGGCAGGTTGCGTTGTCGCAGGAGTAACAGCACTAGCGGCGCCAACGTCAGTAACAGAATGTTACCGGCCGCTGCGATGATGGCACCGTTCGTCCCCCACCACGCTACGAGTAACCAGGTGCACAAGGCCGACATGAGCTGAGCCAGGGTCGTGAGCCAGCTCACTCGATGCACCAGCCCGAGAGCCATAAGGGTTTGGCGGCTCACCATCTGTAGACCTGTCACCGGCAGAAGAAGGTACTGTATCAGCACCAGCAGCGTCGCCAGTGAAATATCAGCGGGGGTGAAACGCGCCACGCCCAACAAGGCGACCAGCAACGAGTACCCGGCTGCCGAAAAACCTGCCACAATGATGCTCACGATTGCGAGCGTGCGATTGAGCGCAGGAACGAGCAACCCTCGGAGGTTCTTCTCGCCACGAGCGAGAACCTGCGACACTTGGGCGAGAAAGACGATGATCAGTGGACGTAGGGCGACTGTTTTCGTCTTCACATGAATGCGCTTGACATACTGGAACACTGCATATATTCCCTGCGGCAGCGTTGAGAGTGCGGCAGTGAGCACAACATGATAAACCAACGTGGAAGTCGTCTGGCCACACGTGGATAATAGCTTGCCAAAGAAAGCCCGCACCGAAAAGCCCGGCTCGCGCAGAATCGC
>JADFPW010000271.1 GCA_022562105.1 Planctomycetota bacterium | reverse complement strand
TCCGTTCCACCAGCCAGTCCAATTGTTCTTCGGTGAGTTTCAACATCATGTATATTCATACGTACTCCCCGTCAGAAGGTTCTGGGATAGGCTCTAGTGTAGATGGTGCCGTCCACCCCAACACTAATTGGTTTTCGAACACCCGCCCCCGGAGCCATCCACAGCAGACCGCCATCTGGAGTCAGGGCGTAGAGCCGTCAGATATCGGAACAGTAGATCGTGCCGTCGGGCGCCACAGTCACGAACCCGCCGCCATACCACGAATCCATCTAGAACCGCCATCGGACGCGTCCATCCGCTTGGCGTAGCGTGACCTCCAGCATGACAATGGCACTCGAGCCGCCGGGGGTGACGACCTGAACAGGCATGGATCCCAACGATGAACCTTCGGGAACGTAAGCATGGATCTCCGTGTTCGTCCACGTCGTCGTGATGGCGTCGAGCCCGTCGATCAGCACCTGTCCATCGGCCGAGTCGCTCCCGAAGTGGCTCCCGAAGATCAACAAGCGGCCGCTACGGCTCAGCGTTGACTCGGAGAGCGAGTTGATTTGAGGAACGCCTCCCGCATAGGCAACGGAGGTGGCCAGGGCCAGCGAAAGAGTGATGCATCGACCAATTGCGAGGCCCGTTGTAGTGCCAAGGATTCTTGAAGTCATGTCATGTACTCCCCAAAACAGTATGGCTGTCTACGCCAGGGCCTCTTTCGCCCGGGGCGGTGACCCTACCGTGTACTGCACGCCGAGCCGTCTTGCTCGGTTTCCCCACAGCGGGACCAGGATTCGAACCTGGAACTTGCCGGTTAACAGCCGGTCGCTCTACCGTTGAGCCATCCCGCTTCAAAGTCTCTTGGCCCTGTCGATCCTCCCTTTCCCCGTGGAGGCGCCGCCGGCGGCCATTCTTCCCCGCCCCTCCCCGCCCATGCGCCCCATCATCCGTCAACCGCTACTGACATTGGCCGAACCGCGCGAGTACGAATCCGACATCCAGCGGATCCACGCTCCCGTCGTCGTTCTGGTCGGCCACATCGCAATTCGGGTCGCCGCCGCCCACGGGGCAGCCGAAACGTGCCAGGACAAATCCCGAATCAAGCGGATCGATCACTCCGTCGCCGTTGGCGTCGCCTTCGCAGGGAATTGTCGGAGTCAGCCGCACCGCCACGGCCGCGTAGTTGATCAGATCGGTCCCGTAACCAATGATTTGACCGTCATTGTTGATGTCCGTGGCCGAGATGATTCCCAGGTGGGCAGATGGATCGATGATGTCGGCCAGCATTTGAATGCCCGTCTCCGCCGACCAAACCCAACCCTGGTCGGCGAACCCCGTCTGTTCGGAACTCCCCACTACCACACCCAGATCATTCAATCCCCAGGCCTGGTTTATGATTCCAATGGCGGGAATCTCCTGCATCCCTTCGGCGTCGGTGTAGATAAACGCCCGCGATGCGTCACTGGTCACGTCGTCGGCGCCTCCCACCACGTCCCCGGCTTGGTTGATCGCCGAGCCGACCGTGAAACTGTAGATGAAGCTCAAAGGACCGAGATCCTCCAAACCACCGTCAAGCGTGTAACGAAACGCGGTCGTGCCATGATAGCCGGTTGCTTGTCCGGCGTCGTTGATGTCGGAACCGCGACTGGGGTAAGGGGCCATCTGAACTATCTCGTCGGTGGCGGCGTCATAGTAGAACGCCTGAAAATTCAACATCGCGTTGGGATCGGCCGTGCCGACGGCATCTCCGAACTCGTTGACGCCCTTCGCTTCGGCACTTCCCGTGCCGGGTAGATTCCCGAGGAAATTGTATTTACCGTGGCTGAAGGTCCAGGCACTCCCGGATTCATATCCACCTGCGATGATGCGTCCGTCGCTGATGTCACGGGCGTAGAAGCCGTTCTCGCCCGGCGGCGTCGGAAGGATGATCATGTCGGTGTGGCCGGCCCGCCAAAGACACCCCCGTATGGGCTCGCCCGAAATGGCCACCCAACCCACCACATCACCTGCCGCGTTAATCCCAAAAGGCACGACCGAGTACGCTTCCTCCGGCTGTTCGAGCACTGCCGCCGTGTATTGGAACTCACCAGCCTGTGCGGCGGCCACCAGCATCAGGGCGGATACGCATAGCCACCTCGCCAATCCAAGATTCTGCCATGAATTCGGACTGTAGATCTCACATCGCATCTGCACTGCTATCCTCCTTCTTGCTGGCCTTGATCGACTCACCGTTCTTGACAACGTTTGAACAGCGGAATCAGGATTCAACCCTGGAACTTTCCGGTCAATCCGCCTGCGGCGGAGTCGCTCCACGGTTGAGCCATCCCGCTTCAAAGCCCTTTCACGCTCTCGATTGGGCGTTTCGGCGTAGGCCGCCGGCCTCGGTGGCCCTGGCATGGCGCGGGTTTGTCCACAGTCATCTAGTTACAGGTGGCGATCACCGCTTCTACACAGCCGGCCGGGTCGATCAACTCGATCGTCCGATCACCTGTGCCTCCCTGACCCACGATCTGACGCCTCGCCTGGTTCCCCTGCACGGTGACCACCACCGGGTTGCCATCCACCGAAAAAGTTACCGATTCCCCGCTGTGACTGTCGTCGGTCAGGACCACCCGCATTCGCAGCCGGCCGCTGTTCAGGCACCGCGCCTGTAGCATGACTACGTCTTCGCAGGCGACGCCCCCGGGCACAATGGTGAATACGCGATCGGCCCCGTCGGAGCTGTTCTGGAACCGCAGATCGTGGGCCACTACCCGAATGCGAACGTCGGCGAATCCTTCGCTCTGCGGCACGAGCCAGTCGAAACTGGTCGCGTCGCCCGGCAGCTCATCGACTACGGTCTGCCATCCAATGCCGCCGTCGTAGGACCACTGGATGGTGAAGGAGCGTAGGGACTCGTCATCCGCAGCGGTCCAGGTAATCGGTACGAGACTCCCCGCCTCGTACGAATCACCGGCCATGGGAGTGAGCATGGTGATCGTCGGCGGCTGGTCCCCGAGACGGGGGTCCGGGCGGATGGCGAAGGTGTCGCTATAGAAGGTCTTGCGCACATTGGTGGCGATGTTCAACGTCAGGGCGATCCGTGCGGAGTCCGTGCTGACGAAAGGCAATCCCAGGCCGATCGCCGCGCAGTTCACCCCAGTGTGCGACCCACCCAGCGAGATACCTGCCTGGTCGCCGTCCAGGAGGAGCGTCAGGCTGATGGTCGCCGAGGCGCCACCGCCGACCGTCCAACAGATCTCCATGGGTTCCCCGGGGGTGAAGGTTCCAGTCAGATCCGTGACGATGGTCAGCGTTCCGGGATCGTCGGTGGGCCAGGGCACGTCGATACCTCCCTCGTCCCAGCCCATCTGGCCGGCGTCATCGATCGACTCAACGCGGTAGGCAGCAAGACCGCCGAGGTTGGTTTGGGGAATCTCGGGAACGATGAATTCGACCGAGCGCTGCGCGGGTGGAAGATTGTCTGCCACGACCTCGAACGGCTCACCGAAGCGTGGCCGGAAAAGAACGCGATGTGAGACGAGGGTTCCGTCGTCGATGGTCTCCCAGCTCACGATTAGTTGATCGCCCACCTGGGCCAGCGGTTTCGAGGCCAGGAGGTGAACGATCGGCGGGGCGTTGGCGAAATCCGGGGCGGTGGTCAGGAATGGGACGACGGGGACGCCGGCATTGACCGGGTCTCCGGTGCCGCCGGGATTCTGCGGTCCGCTGGGGCCGCTGGCATCTCCCCACCAGTTGAAGAGGGCGTCGTCGGCCTCGGCGACGGCCAGCGTGTTGCCCTCAAAGCTGTTGGGGCTGGTCTCCCCGTTGAGATCCTGGGGCAGGCTGTTGGCCAGCACTCCCGTGTCGTTGTTGAGAAACCGGGTCTTGCGAACGGTGGCGTGGTTCTCCATCCCGATCACGCAGTTGGAAATCACACAGTTGTCGATAAAGCCCGGACCCTGGTTTCCCGAGCTGAAGCTAAGGGCATTGTTACCGCCGTCGATCACGCAGTTCTCCAGGCGGTCGAAGAGTTTCAGAGTGCCCCACGCTTGCGCAGGATCGAGCCTCTCAAACGTGACCGGGGAGCCAGGCAGGCCGCGAGCTTGGACAAACGCCGGGTCGGCAACGATCGACGCGCCGGCTGCAAGCTGAACTGTCGTTCCCGGTCGGATGTCGATTCCACCACCGTGTTGGATGTAAGCATCAGTTACCACATAGGGCACGCCGGCGTCTCCCCAGATCAGTGAGCCGCCTCGATCCCCATCTCCTTCGTTAAGAAGGTAGTTGTTGACGTTACCTGTGGGCGGCAACGTCGAGCCGGGAAATATGCCGGCGCTCCATAGCTCCGCGGGATAAAGGTTGCCCTCTATCAGGACGTCCGAGCCGAAGAAGAAGTTGCCGCCGGACAAATCGAGACCCGCCACGTCGATGTTGTTGCTGACGGTCACGTTGTTGATGTACGGGGGTTGGATGTTGCGTTCCAGGTGGTACGAGAGCTGGGATCCGTCGAGCGTGACGTTGTCCAGCACGACGTAGCCGCGCAGGATCGTCAGCCGGTCGTCCACGAAGGGAGCCACTATCGAATCGCCCACGATGGTGGAATTGCGCACCGCCATCATGGTGTCCACCGCAAAAATGCCGGCCCCGTCGGCGAACTCGCAGTCGTCGATCAAGAGGACTCCGCCGTCGGAGGACAGACTCACCTCGGTGAAGTTGCAGTTGGCCGCCAGTATCGTTCCCCCGAAACCAGCCTCCAGCCGACCAGCCACGTCGGCGAATTCGAGGTCCAAGGTTCCCAACACCGAGACCGGCGGTGTGATCTGCGAGTCGCCGCCCGTGAAAGTGACCGGCTCCGCCGGCGTGGCGTGTCCGATCATGCTGCCGATGATCTGCAACTGACTGCCGTCGAGGACTTGAATGACTACGCCGGGTTCGAGCGTCACCACGACGTTCTCCTCGATGACCACGGTGCCGCTGATGATGTGCGGATTGTCAGCCGCGAACCAGGTGATCTCTTCGATGGGCGGGGGCGGCTCAGGTTGACCGATGCTCAGAGAATCGACCCGCAGGTATCCGCCGCCGGAGGTGAACAACCCGCCCGGATTGATGTATCGGTGTAGCGCAAAACGACCAGGGCCCGGAACATCGACGGAAAGCTGCTGCCAACCGTCCTGAACCAGGATAAAGTCAAGGAGCAGGTCGGTGAAATCACCGATGTCGTCGGCGCCGGTCCCGGTGTCGGTCCCGCCGCTCGGCGAATAGCGGATCGCGACGGCATCGGGATTCGAGCCTTCGTTGGCGACATAGACCTCGAATACGTCGCCGACCTGTTGACCGGGAATCTCTGGCAGAATCGCCCAGTTGCTGATGATTCCCTCGCCATCGACGTTCCAGATGCCCGTTTCGAGACAACCTTCACCGTCCTGGCAGGGTTCACCGAGAATATTATCTGTCCAGTGAAAGGGCCCGATGGGCTCGCTCTGGTTGCTGAATACCCAGCCCTGACTGATCAGGTTTTGCGGCCCGTGATCCCCCGGCAACGTCTCTCCGTTGTCCTCAAACCCCTCGAAATACGCTGCTTGCCCGAACGCCGCCGAAGGGAACCACCACGCTCCGGCTAAACACAAGCCCATGGACAAGATTAGTTTCCGATACTTTCCCATCAGTCGGTACTCCTTTTCTACTGACGCACTGGTGTAAGCCCTTGGGCGAGCGAATCGGCATTTGGCCGACGCGGACCGTCTCGCCGGTGAAATCAGTCCCCGGCCCGGTGCCCGGATAGCAACGTCTCGCTGCGTGGCCATGTAGCAATGGGGATACCAGCCGGGTGTTTTTCTTGCTGTCGCCATCACATATCCTTGGCAGATTATCGGCCTGTGGCGAACGTGTAACCGTCATATTGCAGAACACGGGCGCCGTCTTGTGGCTCGCTTGGTTCAAGTGCTCGTCGTTTTTGGCGCTCTAGGAACAGTTGGACAGGTCAACGCTTCATGGCCCGTCTATAAAGAGCTTTACCAAATCGGCTTTCAAAAGGACCAGCTCGGAGATTACACCTTTCGCCTGATAAAGGATGACTCCCGCATTCACTTGCAAGGTCCGTTGAGTTTTGGGGTGTCCGAGGAATTCGAACGACTTCTAGAAACGCATCCGGACGTGGAAGGTATCGTATTGGATAGCGTGGG
>JADFPW010000270.1 GCA_022562105.1 Planctomycetota bacterium | reverse complement strand
AAGCCAAGTAGCCGAGGCGATGAGAAACCTGTCGGCGGGGCGATTCGAAGACGCGGTCGTGTCTTCGAGTGTAGCGCTAGCGGCGACGGCTCGGCGGGAGAATCCGACCGGCGGAGACAAATCAGCTTGCCGCAAGTTCTTGGACGAGAATTTACCCATCATCAGCAAAATTGCCTGGGCAGCGTTCGGCGTTTCGCAGCCAATGAATTTCCTCTATCGACGACTAGATAAGCGCGCCGCCGGAGTCGATGTCCGAACGATGCCGGAAATGTTATATGACATTGTGCGCTGCACGGCGGTTCATGAAGCAAGACTTCCCATCAACCTAAGGTTCACGGATCAGCCACTCATTCAGACTGGGCGCGACGGCGAACTTGTGCTACCGATCGACTTAATCTACGGACTCTTGATCGCCGTTGTCGCGTCACCCAAGAACGGCGACGAGGAGGCCGAAGGAGATCCGATCTTTTCGTTCGGCGGGAAGAGCATCCGATTGAATGACTTGTGGGGAAAACGGGACGAGATTGTGGCGTTCATCGGAATCAAATAGTGGCGGAGGCCCCAGTCCGTCGAACCGGGAGTCTCATTACATCGTCCTTGCCACACGATGGGCCGCACACCGTCTCAGTCCACGACTGTCATTGGGGTTTTAGCCAACACTCGCGGACCAGGACGAAGGTCTCAGCCGCAGACATGCCGACGATGCTGCCACGCCAGGTGGCCAACGCTTGCAGCGCCTCCAGTGAGCGGGCGTCGGGGGCGGGGCGAATCTGGGATGCGTAGATGCGCATGGCGGCGAGCTTGGCATCGAGCTGATCGCCGATGTCAAACCAGAGCTGAGGTTGAAACGCCGGTTCCAGATGGCTGACCGCCCAGTGCGTTTCGGAGACGGTTTCATAGCAGAGAATCCGTTTGACAAAGGACCGGTCGGGCACCGGGCGCAAGGCGATTAGGGCCGCGTCAAATACCTGCCGATGGTCCTCATGGCGATCGCCGGGAAAGGGCAAAAAAACCCACTCCGGCTGCTCGTCGGTGATTAGCGCGTCAAAGGCGGCGTTGAGTTCGTGTTCGGGGATGGCGTGGAGTGTGGTGACCGGTAGATCCATGAAGCGCACCCGCTTGACCCCCAGCGCCGCATTGGCCGCCTGGGCCTCGGCCCGCACCTGAGCTACCTGCTCCTCGGGAAATAGCGGCGACCAACCTTTGGTGACGATCGCGACCGTTACATCGTGGCCCTCATCAGCCAGCCGGCGCATCGTTCCGCCGACCCCGAGCACTTCATCGTCTGGGTGTGGAGAAATGACCAGTACTTTCATTGCGAATCCCTTGTCATCATGGGTTGCGTTTCTGCGGCTCTTCTAGCGTAGTGTATCATGGAAACCCTAACGTATCCTAGATCCGAGCCGTGACTGTCAGGGAGCGGTTTCCTGCGACCGAGCTGTCGTGCAACGCAACCACTCCCTGACGGTCGCGGCTCGGTTTGTCGCGCCGCACCCACACACAGGTTGAAAACCTGTGCCACACCCACCGGTTGAAAACCTGTGCCACACGTCTTGCTGAAACAGCCTCTAATGTAACAGCGCTCCTACATCCAACACATGAGACGCCTGCACGCCAGACTCCGTCTCGACTTCAATCATAAGGATCGCCCCATCACTTGTGGCGACCGCGATACCGGCTGAACTCGAAACGCTTAGCACGGTTCCTGGTTTCGCGGATCCGCTAGCGGCACACGCCTCCGATGGGTGGCCTCGCCAAACGGTGAGCCTTTGTTGCTGATGGTGAGTAAACGCACCGGGGTAGGGGCGACCGGCGGCCCGGATCAATCGATAAACCCCGTCGGTCGAGTCAGCCCAATCGATCAATCCGTCCGCCGGTGTCCGCTTCGGATAATACGTCGCCTTGCGGTGGTCTTGGGGCGTGCGCGGAACGTCGCCGGCGCGAATCCGAGGAGCAAGTTCGCGGATCGCATCGGCGAGCACCTGATTCGTACGTTTGATCAAATCCTCCGAATAATCGTCGGGCCGGACGGGTACTTCTCGTTGAATGATGATGTCGCCCGCGTCCGGCTGGTCGGTCAGGAAGAATAGGTTCGCAGCCGCTCGTGCACCGTGTAGGATGGTCCATGCGACCGGTGCCCGTCCGCGACCTTCCGGTAGCATCGTCGGATGAAACCCCACGCTGCCGATGCGGGCGATGGCCATCAGCCGATCCGGGACCAACTGCGACAGCCCGATGACCCACAGCAAATCCGGGGCATGATTTGTCAGAAACGTCTCTACGCCGGGCTCGGACACCTTTATGAATGAGTGGAATGGGATGCCCGCGTCGTCGGCCCGTTCGCGCAGGGAACGGTAGTCAGCCACGTGCTGGGCGTGCGATTCGTCCACACCGAGCACCCCGGTGACTTCCACGCCGCTTCGGATCAGCGCATCCAGCGCGTACCAACTCGAGCTGACGCTACCTATCAATGCAATGTTCATGGCTGCCCAACCAGTCGCGGAGACTCCCAACGCCACTCGCCGTGCTCATAGCGGCCGAATTCTAACGCCCTCACGCCGTCGCCGAAGCCGGATGAGCGTATCACAATGCGGCACGGTACCCAACGACCGGGCGGGTTCGAATCATCGCTCCTGAAACTTGAGCGGCTCGCCGCCTGCCGGGTAGACTGCGGTGGATCGATGGATTACCTGTCTTGGGTTTGCTGGGAGTTGATGGGCCCGCCGAACGACGGCGGGGTGCGGCGGATCCATGGATTACGATCCATAGGCTTGGGGCGCGTTGCGTTGACCGTTCAAGCGTCGATAACCATGGCGTATGCCGGAAAGCGGTTTTGCCCGGGGGCAAGGATAAGCAGGACGTCACGGCCGTGGACAGAACTCCACGACCACGGAGCTGGGATCGAATGGACGACGAACACACTACCGTAGCTACGCTCCGACGCATGATGGCCGACTTCGTGGCCCAGCGCGAGTGGGAGCCCTTCCACGACCCCAAGAATCTGGCTGCATCGATCGCCATCGAGGCAGCCGAGTTGATGGAACACTTCCAGTGGCTTCGATCGGATCAGCTCGAAGGGGTGCAAAAGGATCCGAAGGCGTTGGGCGAAATCCGCGAAGAGTTGGCTGACATCACCGCCTACGTGTTGTCGTTCGCCAATGCGATGGGGATTGACCTGTCGTCCGCCCTGGCCGACAAGATGGCCAAGAATGACAAGAAGTATCCGGTGGAACGTTTTCGTGGCCGATTCGACTAGCCCGCCGCGAGGCGTTTCCCTCGGCCTGCGAGGCGCCGGCCGCTACGATCGGGGCGAGGCCCTCCGCCGGAGGCGGACTACCATATGAACGAAACAGCCGGGATAGCCGAGTGTTCGATCAGGCGGCGCCGGCTGGGATGAGCCCGGCGGCGTGATCGCGCACGCACTGAATGGCGCGCTCCCATCGATCAACAACAGGATCCAGCTCGTACTGGAGCAGGTCGCCCAGCAGAACCGTGTCCCGCGCTTCGACGACCTCCTTGATCTGGATCAGCAGATCGCGCACCTCGCCGAAGACGACCACGATGTCGACGTCGCTCGTCGATAGCCGAGCCACGTCCACACCCAACAGGCCGATCGCGTTGCGCATGCCCTCGTGAACCTGGTGCCACGTGCCGAGCACGCCGGCCAGGGTGCTCATCGCTTTAGCTGAGTTCGACTCGGCCAGATGTTTCACGATAGTCGAGCATTGGGCACGGCTCTCACGCAGGCACGAGAGCGCCTGGTCCAGGGCCCCCTCGACCAGCTCCGCCGGGGCGCACGTTCGCATGGCCAGGCGTCCATAGGTGCCGATGCTGCGTGTCATGGCCCGATCCAATTCGTCGGCATTGAGTTCCACGCCGTCGCATTCGATGGATACGACCATCCGGCCGGTGTCGCTCAGGCGTCCACGGACCTCGTCGATCAGGGCCGACATGGTTTGGGATGGATCGATGGGGGGATCCGCAAGTTGATCGTCGATTAATACGTCCACAGTTGCCCTCCGATGGTTCACGGTCTGCGCAATATCGTCCCACAGCGAGTCCAGCGCCCAGCAGTAAACACCCTACTTAGGGGTTCGAGGGAACGTTCGGATTGTGGGTGGGGTCAAAGGGAGGCGGAATCTGCCAGTCGCCCAACAGTTGTACCGGGTCGGTCACGCCTAACAGTCTTGGTAGGGCGTATTGCTCGCCGAATGCGAAGCCGGCTAGCGCCCCATCTGCGCCACATGTCGAGCGAATGTAATGCAGCACGCGCTCCAACCGCGGGCCGTCAAACTGCGATCGGTAGCAGCTCACCGCCGCCAGCTTCTTGTCCATCGTTTCGGTGATGTCCACCACGAATCGAGTGGGCCAGTGATGAATCTCCGCCGCCATGGGGACCGGGCGATAGACCAGGTGATCGACCCGCCAGGGCTCGGTGTTCTCGAAGCGATCGTCCCACTTGGTGAGCTGCGAGTAGAATCGCACCGCCTCGGTCAGCAACTGGGCCTGATAGTGATCCGGTGAACCCGCCGGCGTCCGACCCGCCAAGCCCACCAAAATCCTCGGCCGATATTTGCGGACTACGCTGGCCAACGCGTAGCGGTTGGCGGGGACGTCCATCAACTCGCGGTTGGGCAGGGTCAGCGTTTCGCACACCGTCGCTCCGAGGATTTCCGAAGCCTCGGCCGTTTCGCGTTTGCGTGTCTCCGGTGTGCCTCGCGGTGTCGGCTCACCCGAGGTCATGTGGATCATCCCCACGCGATAGCCCAGGGCGGACAGCTTGGCGATCGTGCCCCCCATGCCGATTTCCAGATCATCCGGGTGCGGAGCGGTGAAGAGGACGTCCAGGTCTGGTTTCTGCATGGGGTGCTTTCCAAAGCTACTGGTATCTCGTTCGCCGCACAGGGCGGGATTCGCAGGCGTATCCAGACGCCCCAGCGCGCCCAATCCATCGGGGCGACCGCCGTGCGTCCGGTGGTGTGCAATCGCTCCAAGCCCACGGATCGCAATCCGTGGGTCGCTCAACCCCACCTGCCGGGTGTCAGGCGAACCGCGTCGGTATCAGCGCCACCATGCTCCGTCACCGCTGGAACGCACCAACTGCCATTCTGCCACCAAATATAGACCTCTGCGGACCTGGCGGCAAGCGCGCTGCGGTCGGTCGCAGATTCAAGCAACCTCCCTGGTCCAGATCGGCCCGGACGTACGCCCTGCCCAGCGATGGGCGGACCCCGCTTGCCCCACCCACTGGCAAAAACGCCCGCTCTAGGTTAGAAGTGCGGTCGATGGCCCACGAACGTGTCCAAGACAAGGACCGCGAGGCGGTTGCCGAGTTCATCGAGAAACTGTGGCACAGCCGCAAGGTGATGAGCTGCGGGCGGGCGTTCTTCCCCCACGAGGAGGAGGGCTTCCTCGAGCGTCGCGACGACGAGATCATCGGGCTGGTCACGTTCCGTTGCGAGGAGCAAGCCATGGAGGTGCTGACCCTCAACAGCACGTTGGAGGGCGCCCACATCGGATCAGCCTTGGTCCTTACCGTGATCGACGAAGCTCGCAGCCGTAAGTTGACCCACATGTGGCTGACCACCACGAACGACAACTTGAAGGCGTTGGGTTTCTTCCAACGGCTGGGTTTTCGGTTGGTCGAAGTGCACCCCGGCGTGGTGGACGATGCCCGCAAGATCAAGCCGGAGATCCCCGAATACGGCCAAGAGGGCATCCCCATCCACGACGAGCTAGTTCTCGAATTGCGCTTGAAGCCGTTTCTCGATTAGGTAACGCCGGCCCGACGGCGCCCGACTCGGTGTTCACCCAAATCGAACCTCGACACGTCCGTCGGATCTGGCGCTTCCACTCGACGAGGCTCCGTCTAGGGTGTGCAAACCACCGTCCCGACTGCGTCTGAACCTATGTCGACGACCGGCGTGCTGTCGCAGTCGCCGTCTGCCACGCCGTCACTCTCACGGACACTGAGCACTGGTGGGGTTGTACTCGTACGAGCCCATATCGACGACCGCGCTCAGGTCGCAATCGCCGTCGGCGACTCGGGGCGTGTTGTCAAGATCTCGCGTACCGCTTTCGCCGACCGGCAGCGGTGTGTTGTCGCCAGCCTCGATGCATGGCGAGGCCGGCGGCCCCGTTCTCAGGCGCAGATTGTCGTCCG
>JADFPW010000269.1 GCA_022562105.1 Planctomycetota bacterium | reverse complement strand
CTTGGGGATGGGGATCGGGGCCGGGCGTGGGGTACCGGGGTTGGGCCTGCGTGCCATGCGGCCTACTAGAGCACAAGGGCGCCCCTGGCGCAAGTACGGAATCTGTTAGGTATCAGGTGTCAGGTGTTAGGTGTCCGGTGGGTATCGGAGAATCCCGGACAGTATTGGTTAGAAACCGGTGCCACACTCATCGGCCGGTGCGCACACCGTAACCGGCGAATCCACAGCCGATACCGCGGGCTGCTGACCTCGACGAGCCAGGGCGGCGCGCACCAGGGCAACAAACATCGGATCAGGCGACAACGGTCGCGAGGTCAGCTCGGGATGGGCCTGAGTCGCCAGAAAGAACGGATGCACCTCCGTCGGCAGCTCGAGGGCTTGCATGACTCGTTGCCCGTGGGGCTGGTTGGCCGCCGGTTCGTGCGGCGATCTTCCGCAAAAGACCAGGCCGCCAGCCTCCAGGCGTTCGACAAAGTCCGGGTTCACCTCGTAGCGATGACGGAATCGAAGCCGGTATTGCTCTCGTTCACCGAGCAAGCCGGATAGGAGGGTTTCGGGTTCGACCAGCAAGTCCTGCCCCCCCAGGCGCATGGTGGCCCCCATGCCCTCGATGGATTTCTGGCCGGGCAGAATGTCGATCACCGGATAGGGGGTATGGACATCGACCTCTGTGCTGTTGGCCTCGGCGAGTCCGCAGACGTTGCGTGCAAACTCGATGACCGCCACTTGGAAGCCGTAACACAACCCCAGATAGGGCACACCCTGCATTCGAACGTGCTGAATCGCCGCGATTTTGCCGTCCACACCGCGCGTACCGAATCCGCCTGGAACAATAACCGCATCCACGCAGCGTAACCGCTCACCCACGTTGGCGTCGGTCAGCTCGGCGCTATCGATCCACTCCAAACTCACCCGAGCGCCCAGGGCGGTGCCGGCATGCTCCAGCGCTTGAATGACGCTCGCGTAGCTGTCGCGCAGCGTCGTGTACTTGCCGATGATTCCCACGGTGACCGGACAAGCGGCCTGGCGAAACCTGCTGATGTAGCCATTCCACACGGATCGGGCGGCGGCTTCCGCTTCGCGATCGACGCAGTCCTCCAGTTGCAACAGTTCCACCACCGCGGTATCGATCCCCGCCCCGCGAAGCGACTCCGGCACGACGTAGATGCTATCGCAGTCGTGCATGCTGAAGACCCGCTCCATGGGCACGTTGGAGTACAGGGCCAACTTCTCGCGCACCTTGCGCGTGACCGGCCGCTGAGCACGGCAGGCGATGATGTGCGGATGAATCCCCATGGCATTGAGCTGCTTGAGGTTCATCTGGGCGGGCTTGGACTTCTGCTCGCCGAGCGTTGACGGCTCCAGGATGTAGGTCAGGGCCACGAAGCAGCAACTGTGCGGACCCTCCTCGTAGGAGAGCTGCCGAATCGCCTCGATGTAGTAGGCGTTCTCGACGTCACCGACGGTTCCCCCGATCTCCACGAAGATGACCTGGGCCCGGCTGGCGACGGCCAACTCCCGGAGCCGATTCTTGACCTCACCGGTCACGTGCGGAATCATCTGCACGTCGCGCCCCAGATATCCGCCGGCACGCTCTTTTTCCAGAACCGTCGAGAAGATTCGGCCGCTGGTGGTGAAGTTCAGACTGGTCAGATCCTGGTCGAGCATTCGCTCATAGGTGCCCAGGTCCATGTCGCATTCCATCCCGTCGTCCAGGACGAATACCTCGCCATGACGGTAGGGGTTCAGCGTGCCGCTATCGCGATTGAAATAGCCTTCCAGCTTGATGGGGGCGACGGTGATCCCCTTGTCCTGGAACACCTTGGCCAAGGAGGACGAGAAAATCCCCTTGCCCAACCCGCTCATCACCGTGCCCAGGACGAAAACGTACTTCGTCTGACCGGGGCGATACCCGGCCGGCATCGGGGTGTAGAACTCAGTCTCGTCCGACGCGTCGCCCAGGGAGCTGAGAATGTCCTCACCGTCCATGTTCACCCTCGGAATTCAGATGGTGTGCAGTCACCGTGTCCTTACTATTCCGGCAGATCGGCCTGCAATTCAGCCAGCTTGGCCGCCAACTCTCCGTCTTCATCCGGTCCGGCTTCAATCAACGCGCTGAGGATGTCTTGACGTAAGAACTGGCCATACGCCTCTTCTCCGACTTGCAGCGTCCAATCGACCACATCCGCCTGGGCGACGGTCAGGGAGTCCCCCTCCTTAACGGGAATGTCGCCTCCACCCGAATTCTTGCGAACCACCGTTCCCTCAATAGACCCCTGGTTAGCCTCCGTCACGTTGACCATCACCAGCGATACCTGGGCCTCGTCCTCAGCAGCATATCGATAGGTCACGACCAACTGACTTCCGCCACGACCTATGTGGGCCAACGCTTTGGCCAGGCCCGGCTGGGCCAGCGCCTTGGCTCGATCCACCGCGTCGACGGTGAATCGGCGTTCCTCCCACTTGGGATGTACGCGCGGCACCGGGCGTGATCCAGCGGGGGGAGGTTTCGGACCCAGTCCCATGCCGCCGATCGTAGTTGCAGGTCCGGAAGGTCTCTGGTTGCGTTTCGCTTTCTCTGCCAGCTTGTCACGGATGGCCTGCGCTTCTTGTCTGCTGCCGCGGTCCGGCTTCTCGCCCTTCGTGACCCGGTCGCCCCTCCTGGCCGCGTTGTCCTGTTTCGGGCCGCGTGGCTTTACTCGCGTGCTCCGGTCGGCTTTCCCGTCGTTTCCGCTTTTGTCCTTCTTGCAGCCCACCCCGCCGGTCGCGATGGCTAGGACACAAAAGGCCAAGACCAACGTCTTCATCGCTCTGAGTTTCATGAATCAGCTCCCTTTTTCCTCTTCCACCGGCGCACAAACGCCTTATAGTCCGCCGGTGTATCGATCCCCACCGTGGCACGAGATACCACTGCCACCGCGATCGAATACCCGTGCTCCAGTGCTCTGAGCTGCTCGAGCCGTTCCACACGCTCCAGCGGCGTCGGGCTCAGCTTGGCAAGCTCGAGCAAGAATGCTCGCCGGTACGCATACACGCCCAGGTGCAGCAGCACAGCTCCCCGGCCTTGGGCCGATCCGGCCCCGGAAATAGGCTCCACTCCCCGATCCCCGGCGGGTACGGAAGCTCGGTCCGCAGACGTTAGGCCATCTTCCTCTAGATTACCCGAATGGCCGCACGGAATCACGCTCCGGGAGAAGTATAGCGCTCGACCCCGTTGGTCAACCACTACCTTGACGGTAGACGGGTCGCTTGGGTCAGCCTGGGCGACGGCCGAAAATGGACAGGCCAGCGTGGCCATCGGGACGTCCACATCCGCCCTCAACGTGTCGACCAGTCGATCGATGAATGCGGGCTCGATTTCCGGCTCATCGCCCTGCACATTGACGATAATATCGGCCTCAAGATCGGCAGCGACCTCGGCCACCCGGTCGGTCCCGGACGGGTGATCTTTGCGGGTCATCACCACCTGTCCACCGAAAGCTCGGACGGCCTCGGCGATCCGCTCATCGTCGGTGGCTACGATCACCCTCCCGGTCGAGCGGGCCGCGGACACACGTTGGTAGACGTGCTCGATCAGCGGTCGGCCAGTCTCGGCGCAAAGAGGCTTGCCGGGGAACCGCGTCGAAGCGTAACGGGCGGGAATGATCGCCACCGCGGTCAGCGACGCTGCGCTCGGCGATGCAGTAACATCATCTCGATCTCGCAGATGTGGCACGTGGCGATGCTAGCGTCGCTTGACCCAGGCGTCAAAAATGGGGCTCGTCGCTGGCACCGACTCCGGCGACACCAACAGCAGATACCGTCCTTGCACTCGGACTCGGGAACGGGCACAATGCCGAGGTGGATCCAAGGAGGGATCGATGACCTTTCCAGCATGGCCCAAGGATGAGCCCGTCACCGACCCACCCGTGGCTGTCTTCGACTCCGGTCTTGGCGGGCTGAGCGTGGTTGGTGAGCTACGCCGCCTGCTTCCCCACGAGACGATCGTCTACTTCGGTGATACCGCCCGTGTTCCCTATGGAACCAAGTCCCCGGAGACGGTGGCCCGGTTCGCTCGGGAGATTCTCGCCTTCCTGATGCGTTGGGAGCCCAAGTGCGTGGTGGCGGCGTGCAACACGGTCAGTGCGGTGGCACTGCCAGGCATCGTCAGCGCTCAGGCCATCCCCGTCATCGGCATGGTCCGACCCAGCGCAGAAGCGGCGATCGAGGCGCTCGACCAACTCGGCGGGAAGATGGTGGCCGTCATCGCCACGACGGCCACCGTGGCTTCCAACGCCTACCAACAGGCCCTAGGCCGCCTGGACCGACAGGTGATCGCCGTTCAGAAGGCCTGCCCCCTCCTGGTTCCGCTGGTCGAGGAGGGACGAGATGCAGACGACCCCTTGGTCGCCCTGGCCGTTGCTCAATACCTAGAACCCCTGATCCGGTGGCAACCGGATGTGCTCCTGATGGCCTGCACCCACTACCCGCTCATCCGCCCGGCCATCGCCCGTTGCCTCGGGCCGAAGGTGACCCTCGTCGACTCGGCCGCGGCGACGGCGCGAAAGGTAGCCTCGGTCCTTACCGAGCGGAATGCGTTGAGCACGGCTGGAACGAACGGCAAGCTGCTGTGCTACGTCAGCGATAACCCCCAGCGATTTCAGTCGCTTGGCACCCGATTCCTAGGCGAGCCGATCCCCAGCGTGGTCCGCGTTCGCCCCAACGAGTTCGAGTCGATTCCGTATGAGAACGCTCCGAAACGCATGGCCGCCGGCTAGCCGCCGACTCGCCGCCGTGATCGTGGTCTCCCTGTGGGGCACCATCGGCTGCAAATCAACCCCGGCGCTGCAAATGCCGGCTGTGCTCCTCACGCAGAACGATGTGGCTCGCTATCTGATCGAGGCCCTCGAGCACGAGCGCCCGGATGCCCGCCGGGCGGCCATCGTCCGTGTCACCCAAACCAGACACGCCCAACGAGAGTTCGTAGTGGAAACGCTCTGCACCATCGCTCGCACCGACACCAGCCCCATGGTTCGTTGTGCCGCCATCCGGGCGCTGAGCAATCAACCGAACCCGACCTCGGCCGAGACTCTGGCTGAAATCGTCGCCACCTTCGACAGTCAATCCACGATTCGTCTGCCCGCCCCGCAAGTACGGGCCGACGCCCTGGCGGCCCTGTGTCGGCTCGCGCTCGAGGATCGGCTGGACGGCGAGACGGAGCGGATGGCCCGGCAGGCGGCTATCCAACTGCTCGGGAGCCACGAATCGCGTGACGTTCGAATCGTGGCGGCTCAATTCCTCGGATCCTGCCCGGACGCTGCATCCCTCTCAGCGCTGATCGCCAGCCTCGATCAGCGTGACTTCGGGGTGGTCTACCAGGCGGAGCGTTCGCTGAATCGGCTGACCGGGCGGACATTCGACCATGATTCGCAGGCCTGGGAGGAGTGGAAGGTGTCCGAATCCGATCCGTTTGTGGCATACCGAGCCAGCGCTGCGAGCCCCGGCACAGGCTATTCGAGCGTTGACAACCTGCCCTTGAAATAGCACCCAACCGGTACTATATAAGGTGGTCGTCCGCATGGCTGCGGAGCGGCCGGCCGATATGGAAGTGAGCAGACGGGCGCTGATTTCATCAGCCAGTCCGAGGCGGATGTCAGGGAAGGCGTCGCCGCCGGCGAATCGTTGAATCAGAAACAGGAGCAGAGTCAATGTCAGTCATTCTGACCGAGAAAGCCGCTAAGGAAGTCCAGCAGATCGTCAAGCAGAACCAGTCGTCCGCCTCCGGCGGCGACGGCCAAGACGGAGGAGATAACGGCGCGGGCCAAGCCGTCGCCGTCAAGGAGATGTACCTGCGGGTCGGGGTCAAGGGTGGGGGATGCAGCGGGTTCAGCTACACCCTGGACGTGACCGAAACCAAGAACGACAACGACGAAATGTGGGACCAGCACGGGGTGAACGTCATCTGCGATCCGCGCAGCTACATTTACCTCAAAGGAACCACCGTCGATTTCCGCGACGAGATGATGGGGCGTGGGTTCGTGTTTAGCAATCCCAACGCCACCAGCAGTTGCGGCTGCGGCAGCAGTTTCTCAGCCTAGCCCGCATATTTCATGAGGCGACGTGAGCGTTGCCAGTCGGTGTAGTGTGCGACGATCGTCGGATTGGCGGTATGGTCCACCGTGGTCGGCGCAGAAAGCCCCCTTTCCCCCACGGCGAT
>JADFPW010000268.1 GCA_022562105.1 Planctomycetota bacterium | reverse complement strand
GCCCGATTGCCTGGCGCCGCACTGGATGCGTCAAGGAGTTCCTCACACCGCTGCAGTCCACCCACCAGGTCCGTCACCCGGGCAGTGGCTTTCAATCTCTGCAATCGTTCGATCACCTGATGACGATCGAACGCCTCATAAGCGATTACCGCCTCGGCGGGGTGGGCCAAGGTGATTAGACTCACCGTGTCCTGTTCGGGAAACGCATTGAGAAGCCGCAGGGCCACCTCAACGGCCCGCTCCTGGCGAGTAACCCGCGATGCCCCCTTTGCCTCAGCCTGCATCGAGCCGGAGTTGTCAATCAGCAGGACGCGGTGAACCCGCGCCGCTCCGCCGGGAATGATCGATCCGACCTGCACATAGGGACGGGCCACCGCCATCCCGATCATGAGGATGACCAAAATGCGCAGCAACAGTAGCAACCATGTTTCGAGTCGGATGCGGCGAGTGCTGCGTTTCATGGCCGCCAGGAGGAACCCCATCGCCGCCCAGCGCTCGCGTCGGTATCGGTATCGGCTGATCAGATGGATTAGCACCGGAATCAGCGTCGCCGCCGCCGCTCCCAGGAACAGATTCGCGTGAATGAAACGTATCAATCCGCTACCTCATGCGACAGGGATTCTCGATTTCCGATTTCCGATTGTCGATCACGGCGGAATCCTCAATTGAGAATCGGAAATCGACAATCTCATCGCCCCGCCAACACACGCGACGACCGCTGCCTAATACTCGCGCTGCGCGTCGCCAGGTAGGTGCTCAGGGCGACGTCGAGCGGCGACGAGGTATCGAACTGGGCAAAGTCGATATGCAACTCTCGACAACCGCGGCGCATTCGTTCCAGGAACAATCTAACTTCCTCCAAATATCGCTGGCGCACCGTCCGCGGATGGGCCAGCAAACGCCCGCCCGCTTCCAGACCATCGAAGAGCGTTGACCGTTGGAATGGAAAATGCCGCTCGGCGTAGTCCCACACCGCACAGACGATCAGCTCATGCCGGCGGAAGCGCAACAGATGCAATCCCCTCAACAATTCCTCGGGATCATCGAACAGGTCGCTGATCAAGATGATCATGCTGCGACTCTTCAACCGCTCCGCCAGGTCGGCCAGCACGGATCGTATGGCAGTCTTGGCCGGCCCGGTCTTCCCTTGCAAATCCCCGATGATGGTCTTCCACTGGGCGGGGTTGTTTGACGGAGGAACAAAATGGGTGATCTTTTCGTCAAACAAGACCAGCCCCACGGAATCCCGCTGCTGCAAGGCCAGATAGGCCAGCGCCGCCGCCAGCGACGTCGAATACTCGTGCTTGTTCATGGCGCTGGAGGCGGATCGATAGGACATCGACTCACTGCAATCCACCACCAGAACGCAATGCAGATTCGTCTCCTGCTCGTATTCCTTGATGTAGTGCTTGTCCGTTCGGCCGAACAGCTTCCAGTCGATGTGGCGAACGTCGTCGCCTTGGGTGTAGATGCGATGATCCGCGAACTCAGCCGACCATCCTCGATACGGACTGCGATGAAGGCCTGAGAAGTACCCCTCCACAATCAGGCGGGCGCGCAGCTCCAACGCCCCGATCCTGGCCAGTACGTTCGGATCCAGATACTTGCGATAGGATTGGACCGGGTCGATCGTCCGTCTCCTCCAACAGGGTTCTCGCCAACAGGGTGGCACGGTCTGGTACTCCAGGCCGTGGAGATACCTGTACGATCTCCCCGCGGATCAGCTCAACACGCGATGGACCGTCGGCGATCCCACTTCGTCTGGAGAGTCCACGGGTACCGCGTCCAGCAGCTTGGCGACGATGTCGTCGCTGCGAACTCCGTCGGCTTCGGCATTGAAGTTGGTAATCAGCCGATGTCGCAACACCGGCAGGGCCACCGCCCGGATGTCTTCGATGGACACATGATAGCGACCGTGCAGAACGGCTCGGGCTTTGCCGGCCAACACCAAGTTCTGTGACGCTCGCGGGCCGGCCCCCCAAGCAATGTAGCTCTCGATGAAGTCCGGCACCGCGGTCGTACCCTTGCGAGTCATGCGCGATAGGCGGGCGGCATAGCGAACCACGTGGTCCGCACAGGGAACCCGGCGAACGGTGGCCTGCACGCTTAGAATCTGCTCGATGGAGAGAACGGGGGCCGGCTGCCCATCGTCACCGACCGTGGTGCGCTTCACGATCGCAAACTCCTCCTCCTCCGACGGATAGTCGACCAGAATCTTGAACATGAACCGATCCAATTGGGCTTCCGGAAGCGGGTAGGTTCCTTCCTGTTCAATCGGGTTCTGGGTGGCGAGCACGAAGAACGGTGCGGGCAGCTCGTGCGTCTTGCCCCCCGTCGTGACCTGGCGCTCCTGCATCGCTTCCAGAAGTGCCGATTGAGTCTTGGGCGGGGTTCGATTGATCTCGTCAGCCAGGATGACGTTGGCAAATACGGGCCCGGCCACGAAACGCATCCGCCGCGAGCCAGAGCTTCGATCCTCTTCGATGACCTCCGTCCCGGTGATGTCCGCCGGCATCAGGTCCGGCGTGAATTGGATGCGCGAGAAGCTCAGCGACAGCGTTCGGGCCAGCGTGCTGATCATCAGCGTCTTGGCTAGCCCCGGAACCCCTTCGAGAATGCAATGCCCGCGACACAAGAGCACGGTCAGCAGATCCTCGATCACCGCCTCCTGCCCCACGATGATCTTGCCCATCTCGGAACGAATCGCCGTCAGGGCTTGACTCAGCTCCTTCAGGGCAGCGGCGTCCCCGTCCGGGGCAGCCGAGTCGATTGAACCTTGTGCTTGCTCCATAGACCTGGACCCATACAAATCGCTAGCCGAAACTAACCAGCCTGGGACGCCAAGCCCAGGTCCGATGTCAGCCTGTCCATACTATCGGAATTATAGGCCTTTCGGGGCACCTCCAGCGAGCGCATTGGGACGAGGCAAGACAGGGACACCGCCGGCGCGCGGAAACTCGCTACACAGCCAATCAGCCGACCTGAACGAGTCGCGGACTGAAGTCCGCGGCTCGCGGTGCACACGGCATCTGGGTCGATCCCGCTAGGTCAACACGGGCGACGGCGGACCTATCTCGAAGATCGACTGGGTCTTGAGCAGCGTCAGCTCGTCGCTGAACGCGTGATAGGCGTGAACGTGAAACTCCTGCTCCCGGGCCTCATAGTCCAGGTAGGTGAACGGGGCCAACACATCGCCCGGCGAATCCGGAAAGCTGACGAAGAGTCCCCGTTTCTGCGAGTGGGCCACCAAGTCCCGATGCGAGGACGGAAACAGGTTGGCCGTCATCCGCTCGACCTGGCTGGACATCATATAATGCACGCTTTCGCCGAATTTCTGGCTGTGATCCCGCTCCCCGCGAAAACGAAACGAAGAAACCAAGCCCCCCTTGGGCAGGAGTTCGCTCTCAGCGGCCACCAGTTCTGTAAAGCACTGGTTGTTATATGTCAGTGTCACAGCATGAGCGAGCCCAATGATCCAGATTTCGGCCGTGTAGCGACGTTGTTCCACTCGATGGACTCGATCGATGCGGAACAATTCGGGATGCAAAGCCCTCTCAAAGAGGTAAAAATACAGGTTCTCAACGCCCTGCTTGGTCTGACCCTTTTCCACGGTGTACCTTCCTTCGTGCCAGCGTTCTCGATCACGTTGCGCAGCATTATAGCCACCAAGCTATTCTCTGGCCACGAAAATCCGAACGATCTTTTTCGGAACTTGGCGCCTAACCACCTACCCCCGATCCGCCAAGAGAGAACGTAACCTACTGACACATAAGAAGATAAGACTCCACCCCGGATCGCATCGGAGCCAGGCGGCGCTCCAAAATAGGGCGCCGTGGCCAGCCCTCCGAGCGGCTGCTGAAAGGGGGTCGTCTCACCCGACCAATCCAGGTGCCCTCGGAATCGCCCGCCGTCACCGGATGGCCCGGTTCCCCAGCTGGATAGGAAAAAATAAGGTGTCACTGAAATCCGCTGCCGCCCTTGAAGGGCCGCACCGGGCGGAAATGGCTACCCCCTGCTGGAACGCGACGGTTCGCAATCAGCCGCGCCCGGCTGCGACTGACGGGATCGCCTGAATCGGAGCCCTACCGGTACGGCCTGTTATGGCCGATTGTCACCCTCCGTATTGGCCCTACAATGATCCCCACTATGGGAAATTTGGAGTTCATCATGCCCGAGGCGGCTCGGCTACTAGCAGCGGTGGTCGCCTTGGCGACCATCGCCCACCCGATGATCGTTGCAGCCTCATTGGCCGACGATGACTCGGCCGTCTGCGAGGGCATCAATCCCGTCGAGTCAGCTACCGATGGCGATCATCCGATCGGCGAGAGCGGACACGATCAGGACGATTCATCCGATGAGCCCACCGTGGCCATCTCCATCCAACATGTTTGGGATCGACCTGCCCGATGCCACCATCGTTTGATCGTCAGCTTGCCAGCCGATCCATCCCTGGGCCACCAGAGCTGCACTCGGATTGAGTCGCTGCTTCCCATTCCGCCGGATGCGGCGCTGACCACCGAGATACGTACCCTATCGCAAACGGCAGTTCCACAACGCCCTCACGCTCCGCCCCATCTCTCCTAGCCGCAAGCGGCGAGGTCGTGGGGACTTCGCTGCCTACCGTGGGGAGCCGTGCCTTCCTCGCGTATCGGTTTCCGTTGGCGTATTGGGCGTACCCGTGACTTATCCAGTTAGCACACATAACTTGTCTGGTTTGATCGGCTAGCGGCTGAACGAACGTCAGCGAGCCCCAGGCATTTGGAGCACTCGACATGAACAGTGGCAGTCCTTTTCTCAAATGGAGTTTTGTGGTCGTACCCGTCCTCGCGGCGCTAGCGGCGCTTTGGCCGCCCAGTGAGCGGCTCAAAGGCGGAATCGATCTGGTCGGCGGAACGAGCCTGCTTTACGAAATCGACACGACGGGCTTGAGTACCAGCGACATACGTGGCCTGGCTGTGAGGGTCATGAACATCCTGAAGAAACGCGTCGATCCGAACGGCCAGTTGAACCTGATTTGGAGACCGATCGGTAACAATCGGATCGAGATTCAGATGCCCAGGCCATCCCTGGAGACGTCGCGCCGGCGGGATACGAAGGATCATGCCCTCGCGTTGATCAACGGCCTCAACGTCGGTCGCAACGACTTGGAGGTTGCCCTGAATTCATCGAGCGAGGTTCGAGCGGCCAGGCTGGCCGAGTTCATTCGGGCGGTGGCAGGTGCAGAGTTGGAAGCGCTGTTGGCGGACGTGCCGGACGAGCCGCCCGGAACTCGAGCGGCGGTGAGCGATGCGTTGTCAGGCGGTGTCCCGGATCGGGCAGCGAAGCTGGAGCGTTGCAAGACGGCCTTTGATGCGCTTCGTGACGCCCGCGACGGCGATGACGAGGTGGCCCGGCGGGCGGCGCTTGACAGCTACGATGCAGCCGTGGCCGATCTGCTAACGACCAACGTCGATCTTGCACGTGTCGAGAGTGTGCTGTCGTTGCAGAAGAAGGACGCTCGGGCAACGGAAATCGACAAGCTCCGCGCCGCGCAGGCGGCCTATGCGCCTCTGATCGACTTTGCGGTTGAATCCTACGACCGGTGGGTCAGCAAGAAGGGAGTTCTCGAGGATCCCTCGGACCTCAAGCGGAGGATTCGGGGAGCCGGCGTGTTGGAGTTTCGGATCCTGGCCACCCGCGATGCGTCGAATCCGCTGATGACCAGCGCCAAACAGGCCCACCTTCGGCAGCCGATTTCCCGGTTCGTGCAGCAGTTGGGGGAGCGTGGCCCTCGTCGGCGTCCAGGGGACAACTTTGGGTGGTTTCCGATCGGCAACGTGGTCTCCTACATGAACCTGGACCTCATCGAGGATTTTGAGCGGGTCCAGGCCAACACGCAGATCATCGTCCAGCAGTATGCAGGCGAGTATTTCGTGCTTATGCATGCCGATCCCGACTTCGGGCTGCTCAAGAGTACGGAACGGCGGTGGAAGTTGGCCCGCGCCGATGCCACGCGGGATCCGCAGACCGGATTCCCCGCGGTGAGTTTTGGCCTCGATGCTCGCGGCGGAACCATGTTCGGCGAGCTAACCGGCAACAACATCAACCGTCCGCTGGGCATTCTCCTGGACGGCACCGCCCAATCGTACGCCAACATCGTCAGCCAGATCCGAACCAGCGGGCAAATCTCGGGCGGGGGGTTCACGCAACAGGACGT
>JADFPW010000267.1 GCA_022562105.1 Planctomycetota bacterium | reverse complement strand
GTGGAACCGGTCGGTGCGTATCAGCATAGGACCGGCCTGGTACGTTTATCGGACAAACACAGTGGGTCCGTCAAGCGAATCGGTTCGGCGCGGGAAGCGATCGTGCCAAACCCCGGATCGCCGGCACACTCCCCGGGGCAACGACACACCCAGACCGGTAGGGTCGCATCATCGGGTTTGACGGCTGACAATCGCGTCGTGTACGCTTTCGAGGCCAGTGCGGGACTAGAGGGTCGAGGCAGAGGTGGGCTGACATGGCGAACGTATTGATCACCGGCGGCGCCGGCTTCATCGGGTCAAACCTGGCTGAGCGGCTGGTCGCGTTGGGCCACTCGGTCCGTGTTTTTGACAACCTGAGCAGCGGCCACCGCGAGAACCTCGCCCCCATCGCCGATCAAATCGACTTCTTCGAGGGCGACATCCGACATCCCGAAGAGTGCCTGCGCGCTACCAAGGACATGGAGGTGGTCTTTCACCAGGCCGCCATGCCCTCCGTCCCCAGATCGGTGGAGCAACCGCTCGAGAGTCACGAGACCAATATCACCGGAACCCTGAACGTCCTGATGGCCGCCAAGGCCCAGGATTGTCGTCGGGTCATCTACGCCGCCAGCAGCAGCGCCTACGGCGACACCGAAGTCTCGCCCAAGCATGAGGATTTGACGCCCCTACCGATGAGCCCCTACGCAGTCCAGAAACTGGCGGCCGAGCATTACTTCAAGGTGTTCTACGACTGCTACGGCTTGCAGACCGTCTCACTGCGCTATTTCAACGTCTTCGGTCCGCGCCAGGATCCCCACAGTCAATACGCGGCGGCGATCGCGGCGTTTGCGACCGCAGCCCTCACCGGACGCGTGGCATTGGTCTACGGAGATGGAGAGCAGACCCGCGATTTCACCTACATCGACAACGTGCTGGATGCCAACATCGCCGCCATGGACGTAGCCCAAACCCATGGCGAGGTGGTGAACATCGCCTGTGGTGGAGGTATCAGCGTCAACGAAGTGCTCCGCTGCTTGGAGCGCATTTTGGACTGCAAGATCGAGGTTCGGCACGAGCCGATGCGAGCCGGAGATGTCCTGCACTCCACCGCTGACATCAGCCTGGCCCGCAAGGTGCTCGGCTATTCACCCAAGGTCGATTTCGAGACTGGGCTGCGGCGGGCGATTGAGGCCTACCGCGTCGAAACGGCGAGATAAGCACCGGCACGACGAATGCCGGAAGGAGTCGCGATGCGGGTTGTGGTAACCGGGGCCGCCGGGTTCATCGGATATCATCTCTGCGATCGTCTCTTGCGCGACGACCACCAGGTCATCGGCATCGACGACCTCAGCACCGGCCAACAGCGCAACCTCGACGCCTTGGCTACGCGAGACGCATTCACCTCCGTGAAACAGGACATTTCCACATCGGTCGCTGTCGATGGGCCGGTCGATCTTATCTACAACATGGCCTGCCCCGCATCGCCTGTGGATTTCGAGTCCAAGGCCCTGCACATCCTGGACGTATGCAGTCGCGGCACGCGCAACATGCTCGAACTGGCCCGCGAAAAGAGGGCTTCGTTTCTTCACGCATCGACCAGCGAGTGCTACGGCGACCCGCGTGAACATCCTCAGAAGGAGAGCTACTGGGGCCATGTGAACCCGATAGGCCTGCGATCCCCCTACGACGAAGGCAAGCGCTTCGCCGAGGCCCTGGTGATGACCTTCTACCGCCGGTTCGAGGTCAACACCCACCTGGTCCGCATCTTCAACACCTATGGACCCCGGATGCGCAGCGGAGACGGTCGCTTGCTACCTAACCTGATCAATCAGGCCATTCGCGGTGAGCCGCTGACCGTATACGGCGACGGCAGGCAGACGCGAAGCTTCTGCTACGTCACCGATTTGGTGGACGGCATCGTCCGTCTGATGGCAGCAGACTTCCACGAGCCGGTCAACGTCGGCAGCGACGAAGAGCTCACCATCCTCGAGGTGGCCGAAAGAATCATCGAGATCACCGAGAGCAAGAGCGAAATCGTATTCCAACCCCTGCCGCAAGACGACCCAGTGCGTCGACGCCCCGATCTGTCGCGTGCCCGCGAGGTGCTGGGTTGGGCACCGACGATCAAGACCAGCGAGGGATTTCGCCGCACCGTCGAGTATTTCAAGACCGTCGCAGTGCGTTGACATCGATGCATCGACCCGGCACGCCCGCGCCGATATAGACATGAAGACCATCATCGAGCCATTCCGCATCAAGGTCGTCGAACCGATCCGCATGACCACCTCCACCGAGCGTGAGGAGATCCTTCAACGAGCACATCTCAACGTCTTTGCCATCGATTCGCAGGACGTACTCATCGACCTGCTCACCGACAGCGGGACCGGAGCGATGAGCAGCGAGCAGTGGGCGGGCATCATGCGAGGCGACGAATCCTATGCCGGGTCGCCCAGCTTCTACCGCTTCCGAGACCGCATCCGTGAAATGAGCGGCTTCGAGAACGTATTGCCCACCCATCAGGGACGGGCCAGCGAGCGGATTCTGTTCGAACTGTACGGCGCGGCGGGACTGATCGTACCCAACAACGCCCACTTCGACACCACGCGGGCCAACGTCGAACATTCCGGTGCCCAAGCCCTCGATCTAGGCATCCCGGAAGCCGCCGATGCAACCAATCGCCATCCGTTCAAGGGCAACATGAATGTGGAAGCGCTCCGCGCCCTGATCGACAAGGTCGGCCCAGAGAAGATCCCATTGGTCATGGTCACCGTAACCAACAACATGGGAGGTGGTCAGCCGGTCAGCCTGACCAATCTGCGCCAAGTGCGCAGCGTCTGCGATCAGCACCGGATCGAGCTATACCTCGACGCCTGCCGGTTCGCCGAGAACGCTTACCTGATAAAACAGCGCGAGCCAGGCCAGCAAGACCGGCCCGTTCGCGAGATCGTCCGGGAGATGTTCGATCTCAGCGACGGGGCTACTATCAGCGCCAAGAAGGACGGCCTGGTGAACATCGGCGGCGTGCTTATGATTCGCAACCCCGATCGGTTTACCGAAGCGTGCAACCTGTTGATACTCACCGAAGGTTACGTCACCTACGGCGGCTTGGCCGGCCGCGATCTGGAAGCGATGGCTCAGGGATTCGAGGAAGTCCTGCACGAGGACTATCTGGCCTACCGCATCCGCACCACCGAGTACGTGGCCGAAAGGCTGATCGAAGGAGGCGTCCCCATCCTGGAACCGCCGGGCGGGCACGCGATCTACATCGATGCCGGGCGCTTTTGCCCGCACATCCCGCCCGAGCAGTTCCCGGGCCAGGCGGTAGTCTGTGGCCTCTATCGGCTGGGCGGCGTTCGGGCGGTGGAGATCGGCAGCGTTATGTTCGGCGGGGTGGGCAATAAACCACCGGCTCTGGAGTTGGTGCGGCTGGCGATGCCGCGACGCGTGTACACACAGAGCCACATGGACTATGTCGTCGAGGTCGCCTGTGAGCTGTACGCCGGGCGCGACGCGCTGCGAGGCATACGTATCGTCGAGGCTCCACCCGCCCTGCGACATTTCACCGCCAAGTTCGAGGAAATATGAGAAACGTGGGTGATTGTTTAACGACGCTTGAATGGCTTCGCCCCAAGCCCATGGATCGCAATCCATGGGACCACAACTTCCGCTGCCATTCAGTTGACTATAGACATGTCGATGGAAGGAGATCGCCATGGACCGAGACCACGCCTGGACCTTGCTGAACGAGTACACCAAGAGTGCAAGTCTCATTCGTCACGGACTGTCCGTCGAGGCCGCCATGCGTTTCTATGCCCGCAAGTTCGGCGAAGACGAGGAACTATGGGGCTTGACCGGTCTGCTACACGACTTCGACTACGAGCGATTCGCCGAACCGCCCGCCCACACCCGCGAGGGGGCCAAGATCCTGCGCGACATGAACGTCAACGAAGAAGTGATCGGGGCGATCCTCTCACATGCCGATTGGAATCTCGACGACTACCCCCGCGACCGCCCCATTCGCAAGACTCTGTTTGCCGTCGATGAATTATGTGGATTCCTGCACGCCGCTGCCGCGGTCCGCCCCAGCGGGTTCGACGGCATGAAAGCCAAGAGCGTCCGCAAGAAACTCAAGACCAAGTCCTTCGCCGCCGCCGTCTCCCGGGCCGACATCACCGCCGGCGCCGAAATGCTCAACCTCGAACTGGACGAACACATCGAGAATTGCATCGAGGCGGTCGCCGCGATCGATGGGTGACGCGAACTCGCGCCAACCTTGACTCTGTGCTTTTTGTCGTCGGCGACTCATAAGCGGCAAATCCGCCCTGCCAGATCACCAGAGCGGTTTTGCCCTTCAGGATGCAGGACTAGTTGGGCCGAACGAGTTTTTCTTGGGACAGATTGACAAACCTTATCGGACCTAGCAGATTATAGATGTCGTGGAGAAGGGATGGTGTCCGTCTACGGCGCCGGGCCGGAACCACACTGGTTGGCGAGCGGATTCGCCACGGCCTGGGAAGGGGAACGGATGAGTTTTCCGCCTTCCGCCTTCCGCCCACTCCACGGCCTGGAGTACCAGACCGTGCCACCCTTGCCCCCTTTTCGCCTCGGCGCTCCAATCGAGAAAAAGAGCTTATCTGCGGCGTCCGGAGGTCCGATATGGCGGTGTGCGCGCGGAGGGTCGCTGCCAAGGCGTTTGCAGCGGGAGTTCGAGCCATGGGACGTTCGGGTTGGATGCAGTTAGGTCAACCGTGGGGCGGTGCGAAACCTGCCTGGGGACGCCGACTTTCGCAGGTGTTCTCTCGCTGGTGGAGAGAAGGATTCGACACGTCGCAATACTGGGAACGGCGACACCTGGCTGCCGCCGGTCAACTCCGATCTACAGGACACACCCACCTGACCGAAGAACAGAACCGAGTGGATTACGACGCCAAGCGCGTCGCCATCGAAGCCAAGCTGGGCGAGTGGGTGGGCGACGCGGTCGGCCGATCGCTACTGGACGCCGGCTGCGGCACCGGCCAGTTTAGCGAGACATTCGCCCGGATGGGTTTCGAGGTGACCGGGGTGGATTTTTCTCCGACGGCGGTTGAAGCGGCACGCCGTCGCACGCCGGGCCGGTTCCAGGTGGCGGACTTGAGCCGGATGTCGCTGGGTAAACGCTTCGACGTCGTGGCCGTGATCGACGTGCTCTTCCACATCGTGGACGACCGCCTCTGGCTGCGGACGCTCGAACATATGGCACGCCATGTGGCCGATGACGGCTACTTCGTCGTGCAGGAACATTTGGTGGAAGCGGCCCCGGCCGGCGCGCCGGCGACCAGTCACGTCCGCTTCCGTACCCTCGAGTGCTACGATCGCGCCCTCGCCGACATCGGCGCCGGTATCCGTGACCGCTACCGCTACGATCTACCCAGCGAACGAAGCTGGAAGGACTTACTACTCATCTCCCGATTGCCGGCGTAACCGCCTGACCTAACCGCTATCGCAGGTCAGCGCATGCTTCACGTTTCTCATGCCCACGCTCGCGTGAGGCCGGCCGGGAATTCGATTTGTACGAAAAAGCCTCCGTATTGATGTGAGATGACTTCGTTTCACACAAGCAGCATGGAGGCTGGCAATGTCCGGAAGGGCCACGGAGGACACCTGTCTGGCACGGCGGGTCCGGATGGCGATTCCGCGCTGCAAAGCGGCGCAGCGAATCTGCCGACGATCGGGTCCGGGTCCCCCACCGACCTATGCGGACTGGCAGGTAGCCACCCTTAGGGTGGTCGCGGTCCTGGCCAGACGCAAGAGCAAGGGTGCATCGTATCGCTATCTGTTTGGTCGTCGCAAGGGGTTGATGAAGTGGCTCGGCCTACGGACGTTTCCGGGTAGAAGCACCTATTTCGATCGCTATCGCCACGCCTATGAGCTGTTCCAGGCAGGGGTGATCCAACAAGGACATCGGGCGATCGGCGATGGGCTGATCGATCCGGAGGTGGTGGCGGTGGACAAGAGCCTGATGCCGACCCGTGGGCCAGACGGTCCACCGAGGTCAGGGCCAGCGGCATCGCCGACGGCGTGCGAGACGCCTGGCGTTTTTCAAGAGTCGCCGGGGACGGCGGATCTGCGCTCGCCGGAAGAAGACGGTCGAGCTATTCATCGAATGGCTCAAAGCCAAGTGTGAGCGACACGCCCGCGACTGGCATCGCGGGCTCAGGAACAACGCTACGCAGCTCACGGTGGCC
>JADFPW010000266.1 GCA_022562105.1 Planctomycetota bacterium | reverse complement strand
TCCACCGCAACGCGATGTCGCCGGCCACGTTCGTCCAGATAGTCGATTCGCATTCGCGTAGCCCGTCCGGAGACGCCCCGCTGCACCACACGCAGATTAAGCAGGGTGGCCATCGGCGGGTGGGGGTTTCGACGGCTACCTGAATCGTCGGCGTCCACGTCGCCGGCGGATGATGCTAGCAGTTTGGCATTGAGGATCGCCTCCAGTTCGTCCCGTCGATAGTCAACCGCCCAGCGGAATCGTCCCTTCCCGTCGTCCACACGACCTAGATACCCAGCCAGGTCGCAGTCCGGCAGACGGGACGGGCTGCAATAGGCGTCGCATTGATCCAGCCACTCACCGGACAGGAACCCATCCAGCCGCGCTTCGGTCACCGGAAAATACTGCTGAGCCGGTGAATCGGGTGGGGCATCGACCATCGGATGCGGCCCAGGTTTTACGACTCCCCAGACGGCGTGCGGCGCTTCGGTGATCCCGCCGCAATTCTTCGAGTAGTTTGCATCGACGATGGTGTCGTCACCGACGATCAAGACTTGGCCTGCTGTTTCCGTCACCGCTGTCTGGGCGACCGGGCTGGCTTCCGACAAGCCGTGGAATCGCTGGCAGCAATCGTCATTGCACACGTCAACTCCCAGTGATTGGTGTTTGCGTTCGCTTGCTGCCAACAACCACGAGCGGGCCGCTACGCACTGAGCCATCAGGAACGCTGGCGGACAACGATCGCTCATCTCCGCGGTGATCACGCCCAGCAGATAGGTCTCGACGGGAAGATCAGCCACCACGGTCAGGGCGCCGTCCTCCACGCCGACGTTCAGCGGGCCGGGAACGCATTGATCGACTTGGTGCTCCCAATGAAACCCCCGTCCGATGCGCAGGTCTCGACACCTAATGGCGTCGCGGGCAGTGGTGACTGACGAGCACACCTCCCACGCGCCGGCCTCACCCTGATCGTCCCCGTCCAGTTGAAGGCGAACGCCTCCACGATCGGTTGGCTGGAAGGTCAGGGTTCTCGCGTTCAGGTTCTTCCCGGCACCCGACGCCGCCGTTTGATTCGCGATCGCCGCTTGCAGAGTGAACGAGGAGTCGAGCGACTCGACGTGCAGAATGCGCAACCCGTCTTCCGGCAACACCAACCCCACGCGCACGCGCGGAGTGCGCCCACAAGCAAGCGTCCAATCCTGGAGTGGTATCTCGTGCACGGTCCCCCATTCACCGAAACCACCGTCGATAGACACACCCAACGGCGGGCGGTCACACCGGGGAGATTCTACGGACAGCAGGTGCATCGACTCAAGACACGGCGTGACAGACGGCTTGATCCCAGCCTGACTCCGCCCAGCAAAAAGGAACAGCCTCGAGCGCTCGAGGCTGTTCCGAACTCGACATCAGCCGCCGGGCCGCATGTCCTCGGCCCGGCGTGCAATGGAGGAAAAGGGCTACTCGGCCGGAACGGGCGTCGGGGTGTTAACGCCTCCTCGCAGGGGCACCAGATGTTCCATCGTCTCGGCGAAGAACCCACCCGGCTTGGGCGGATTGAACGTCTCGACGCTGCCGCTGGCCGTATGGCAATCGCGACAGCCCAGGCCCAGGTCTTTGAGGAAAGTCGCCCCGGTGTGACTCTGGTCGATGAGGCTCCCGGTCTCAGGATCGATATACTCGACCCCCAGATTTTTGTTCTCGCCAATCAGGAATTCATAGCTGGCAATGCCGGGCAGGAAGAGATCGATCTCGGTCACCGGAAACTGCGAGCTGTCGGAGAAGTCCGGCAGCGCGCCAGCCCCACTGCCCGCGATCTGCACCGCTTGTATGTCGGCGTCACCGCCGCCGAGCGACACCGTGTAGGCGAAGGAAACGTAATGGTCGCGCACCGTAACCATCCCGGTGTGTACGGCGAAGGCGATGTTGTAGACGTTCCCATCCGCCAAAGCGGTGTCATCGCCGTTGCCGGTATCAAGCGCTCGTTGAATGTTCGAGTCCCATCGACCGAAGAGTGGATCGCCGGCCGAGGGCGTGAAGGTCGTACCTGCGGCGGTGATGTCGCCCCGGCTTCCCTCGGTCTGGCGCAGCCTGCGGCGGGGAACGGTGTCCCCTTCGCTGGGCTCGTACCCCATGGCCACCGCGTCCGCATAATCGATGCCCACCGGGTTCGGAGCATTGGGGCCGAGATCGGCAGCCGTTTCATCGACGAAGGTCCGCAGCGGGCTTATGAACAACTCCTCGAACGGGAACGCGTAAGAGCCGTCCGTGGTCGCCGGGTCAAATACCCATTGCGGGCTCCCGTCGTCGCCCGTGGCCGCCGTCGCGTACGGGCCTGTACCGTCATCGCCGTGTCGCGATCCGCCGCCCCCATCACCTTCGTCGCCGGTGCGCTGACCGACCCACTGGTCGTCGGACAGACCGATGGGATTGGCCCGCCCGAGCCTGTGGTGCCAAAGGTCCAAGCGACCCGGGACGTCGTCGGGAAGGTATTTGTGAACGTCGCCGTCTTCATGACACCAAGTCGGCATGGTTCGGCTGTTATCGTGGCAGGTCAGTGTGCAACCGAACTCGAGGAAACCCTGGACCGCATTCGGGCCGTTCGGATCATCCAGCATGAACGTGACCCGCGATTCGTAGATCGTCGAGTTGACGCCGGTGGAGCCTCGACACTCATCCTGGTCGAGCGTCGCCTGGCCGTCGCGTCGAACGCCGCCTTCGCGCTGCCAGGCGCCGTCCGTATAACGGAAATAGTCGTGTGTATCCCCGCGGTCGCCCTCCCAGCTCATGTGGAAGAACATGGTGTCGTCGTTGTAGGCGGCCTGGACGGTGAACGGCAGAATCATCGACTTGTCGATGTCAAGGCCCTGTAGCGTCGGACCCACGTCGCCGACGCCGCCATCATTGTCGTTCGGGTCTGGAGCGGTGTTATCATTCTCATTCTCGTTCTCGTTGGCGACCACATTGTCGTTGACGTTGTCCCCGTCGTCCGGTGTCAACGTAATTGGACAGCCCGCCACGCAGGCCAACACGATGCACGCAACCATCGCTCCTGGAAATCGGATCAGTCGATAGTTCACTGCCTCAGCACTCCTCTCTGACGCCATCACGCTTCCAAGGCCGCCGGCCAAGCCCACGCCGACCCACACTCCGGGATCTTCGACGTTCCAGCGGCATCCGCCACCGCGGTGCCCATAGGTCTACGTTCACTATGGGGTATTGCACGTTGCGTTCCACTTCGGAGTGGGAACTCTATCACCGCCAAAGCACATGTCAAGCCGATTTCATATGGTGATTTACCACAGTAAGTGCGGAGTCTCCCGCTACAGAGACCGCCGTCTGATCAAAGGAAGTGCCGCGCTGTGTCAGGAAGGAACGGGCGCTCGACATGGGGTCAGGCAAACCTTGCGGCGCTTGCCCCGACCGGAGCACTCGCTCATTAACAACTCGGGTGGCATCCGCATAGGGCGGAGTACTCCAGGTCGTGGGAGCCCCAAGATGATTGTCCGTGCTCTCCATGGCCTAGAGTACCAGACCATGCCACCCGGCGCCCCAAAAAGTAGCGGCCCGCGCCTCACCGGCCGTGGATACGCGACCGGGTGTCCAGTGGCGGCGATATCCGCTCACCCAGGTGGCAGAAATCAGGCGATTCAACGGACGGTTAGCCCGCCTGAGCGAATACCGTCTGGGCAGCGGTCAGTCCCGAACCCAGTTTGACTGCGTGCCCCATGGAGTGAAGTGTCTGCTCCAAGGCGGCGATGACGGAAAGCGTATCGAACTGATCGCAATACCCCATGTGCGAGATGCGGATGATCTTGCCCTTGAGTCGGCCTTGACCGCCGGCGATCTGCATGCCGTGCTTCGATTTCATCGTCTTGCGAAGGGCAGCCTCATCCACCCCGGCCGGCACGCGCAGGGAGGTGACCGAGTCCACCGGATCGGCTGCAAAGAGCTCGATGCCCATCGCTTTGGCCGCCGCCCTCGTGGCATCCGCCATCAAACGGGTGTGTTTCCAAATATTCTCCAACCCCTCCGCCTTGATGCGCTGGAGCACCCAATGTACGCCGCGAACCAGCGTGATCGCCGGCGTGTAGGGCGTGTCGAACGTCTTCATGCTCTGGCGATACTTCAGCAGGCTGTTGTAGAACGCGTGCGGCTTGACCGAGTCGATGCGCTTCCACGCCCGATCGCTGACCGCCACGAAGGCCAAGCCCGGCGGGAGCATCAGCGCCTTCTGCGAGCCGGTGATGTAGAGATCCACGCCCCACTCATCCATCTTCACCGGGATGGCCCCGACCGCGGTGATGCCATCCACGATGAGAATCTTGTCGCGCCGCCTGGTCACCTCAGCGATCGCTTCCAAATCGCTGACCGCCGCGGTCGACGTCTCCGAGTGAACCACGATCACGGTGTCCACATCCGGATTCGCGTCCAACTGTTTCTCGATGTCGGGCCCCTTGGCGCCGTGGCCCCATTCGATGTCGTAGCTGACGTTGGGGATGTCGAACGCGTCACAGATCTCCTGCCACCGTTCGCTGAACTTGCCGTTGCGCACGCAGAGCGCCTTGTGCTGGCCTCCGTAGCAGCTGGAAACGATCGCCGCTTCCCCGGCGCTCGATCCGCTGCCGGTAAAAATCAGGCAGCTGCCGGTCGTCTGAAACAGGTATTGAAGCTGCTCGGTCACCTCCTTGATCAGCTTGCGAAAGCCACTGGTGCGGTGATGATCCATCGGTTCAGCCATGTGCAACATGACCTCATCGGGAATCATGGTCGGACCGGGGGTGAACAAGCGCAGTTTCTTCATGGCGATACTCCGATTCGTGATGGCCTTCCCCGCCAAGGCATCTCTGGTGTAGTCGGGGGCGACATTGTAACAGAACCCATCCGAGCCGCGACCGTAAGGGAGCGGGAGCACGCCGGTTTGCCTGCGTCGCAGGAAACCGCTTCCTTACCGGCGCGGCTCGGATCGTCCCTCGTATCAGGTGCGACCGGCCACAAGCCCGGCAGTGGACAGTTGGCAGACGCTTCGGCATACTGCCGGCCCACGGACGCGGCAGAAGCCGGGTCAGGGTTCACGATAGCTACGGCGGACAACACGATGAGCATCCTGGTCGACAAGAACACGAAGATCCTGTGTCAGGGCATCACCGGGAAGGCGGGCGCCGCCTCGGGCTCACCCGGTGGCCCTGTCGACGGCCGTTAAACGTCTCGGGTCCTCCACGAGTCTAACCGATGTGCGATTGGCATGTCCCGTCACTCCGGGAGGGGCGCAAAAATGACATGGATCCAGAAGATGTCCCTGCGCTGGCTGGCTGCTGCATCTCTGGCAAGCGCGATCCCCCAGCCGGCCTCCGCCGGGGCCTGGGCTCAGCCAAAAGGCCACCTCTACACCAAACTCTCCAGCCTCTTCTATCGCTCCGACGAGGTCTTTGACGATGCCGGCCACCGTCAGCCCACCACGATCTACGGGGCCGACTTCCGGGCCGATCAGGGTTTCCTCTATGTGGAGTACGGCCTGCTCGAACACCTCACGGTGATCACCCAGCTGAGTGGCGCTTCTCTGGAGTCTGAGAACAACATCCGTCACAACGTCCTGCGCTTGACGACGAGCGGACTGGGAGATTTCCTGGTGGGCGCCAAGTACCAGCTTGTCAGCAAACCGATCGTGCTGTCCCCCTATGTGAACGTGAAGATCCCCACCAATTATGACGGCGACCTGAACCCGGCGCTGGGCACGGGAGATATGGACGTCGAGGTCAGGCTGCTGGCGGCTCGGTCGTTCTATCCCCTGCCGGTGTATGTCGGCGCCGAGGCGGGATATCGCCTGCGCGGTGGTCCGTTCTCGAATCAGATCGGCTTCAGCGGTGAAATCGGTGCGACTCCCTTGAGCCGGCTCTCGATCAAGGCCTACCTGGAGAAAGAGACCGGCTTGTCGGTTGACGGCTTTGTCTCACTGCACTACGGGTCATCCATCGAAGCCATGCGCGGCGGCAACGCGGACGTAGCCTTCGTCGATCCGTTGGCGTTCATGCTGGCTCACGAGCAGATCGGAGCGGTGCCGCTCTTGCTCGAAGTCTACGACGGCGGCCGAGCCACGTACCACTCCTGCATCTGGGTGCGCAAGGACAGCGGGATCAAGACGCTGGCGGATCTTCGCGGGCGGACGATGGCCTTCGCCGATCCGGTCGACATGTCGGGCTATCTCGCTCCGCGCGACATTTTCGAACGAGCCGGACTGATGACCAAG
>JADFPW010000265.1 GCA_022562105.1 Planctomycetota bacterium | reverse complement strand
ATGCGATCAAGGAAGGAGCTGAGAATTGGCCACAGCGGCGCGAGGCGCTCGGAGACGCCGTAGTGGACACCCTGGCCGAGTACTGTCCGAATCTCAAGGAATCGATTCTGTTTCGACAGGTTCTCACTCCCTGGGACTTGGAGCAGGAGTTCGGACTCACCGAGGGGAACATTTTTCACGGCGAACTAAGTCTCGAACAACTGTTGTTTCAACGGCCGGTCTCGGGGTGGGCCCGATACCGAACTCCCATTCGCAATCTGTGGATGTGTGGATCCGGAACGCACCCCGGTGGCGGGATCATGGGAGCGCCCGGCGAATTGGCAGCCAAGACCATGCTAGGGTCGCGGGCGATATGACCAACTCCTCAGACCATAATCGATCCTTCGACGTGGTCATCATCGGCGGCGGCCTCAACGGCCTTGCTGCGGCTACCGTCCTGGCACGGGCCAAGCTGAAGGTCGTCGTATTGGAGCGCCGGTCAATCGTGGGTGGACTGGCGGCCGGTGAAGAATTTCATCCGGGGTATCGTTCGGCGGGCGTGATCCACGACACCACAGGCCTGTTGCCCGAACTTGACCTGACGTCACATGGTCTGCGACGGACTGTCCGACCGCCGCCCATTCTGGCGATCGGGGCTGATGATCGGGCGCTCCTGCTGCACCATGACCCGACCGAAGCGGCGAGTGAGCTGATGACTGCCGGTGGACGCGACGTGGAGCCATATTCACGCTTTCGAGCGTTCATCGAGCGGATCAAGCCATTTGCCCGGCGTCTGGTTAGCGAACTACCGCCCGATTGGCTGGGTGATGGAATGGCGGACTGGCGAGCAATGTTGTCGACCGGCATCGCCCTGCGCCGGCTGGGCAAGACCGACATGATGGAATTGCTCCGGCTAGGTCCGATGTCGGTCGCCGACTCACTCGATGAACAGTTCACCGACCCGCTGCTCAAGGCTGCATTGGCCGTTCCGGCTCTGCGCGGGAGTTTCGCGGGTCCGTTCTCACCGGGGACTTGTGGGGCGCTGCTTCGCTACGAAACGCTGGCCCGCGGAGCGGTCGTGGGTGGGAGCGATGCACTCGTCGATTCACTGGTCCGCGCCGCTGAGGCGGCGGGCGCAGTAATTCTAACCGGTCGAGAAGTCTCGAGCATCCTTGTCAGCCAGAGTCGCGTCACAGGTGTCGCGTGCGACGACGGGCAACCCGTCGAGGCTGGTTTGGTATTGGCGTCGTGCGATCCGAAGCGCACGTTGCTCGAACTTCTCGGAGCGCGCGAGCTGGCGCCGGGCGATGAGCAGGCTATCCGCGCTTACCGCATGCGCGGGCTGACCGCCCAGGTGAACCTGGCGCTGAACAGGCCGCTGCGATTCCGCGCTCGACCCGACCTCGATATAGAGTTCGCACGGACCGGGGTTTCGCTGTTGGAACTGGAGCGCACATTCGACGCTGCTAAGTACGGTCGCTTCAGCGACACCGCGGCATTGGACATCCACGTCCCGTCGATCGCCAATCCCCAGTCGGCCCCGCCCGGCCATTCGAGCGTTTCCATCCTGATCCATGGTGTTCCCTACGATCTCAACGGAGGATGGAACGATGCCCGACGTGACGAGCTCGGCGACACCGTCGTCAAACAACTCTCGAGCTACGTCGATGATCTGGACAGCGCAATAGTGGCTCGACAAGTGTTGACCCCAGCGGACATCGAGTCGAAATACGGGGTCACCGGCGGTCACATTTACCACGGGGAACACGGTCTGGACCAGCTTCTCGTTCGACCCACCCGAGCCTGCGCTCGCTATGCAACTCCGATAGATGGTCTGTATTTGTGTGGCAGCGGCTCTCATCCCGGCGGCGGAATCACCTGCGCGCCCGGGTTCATCGCCGCCAAGACGATTCTCAATCGTCGGGGGCGACGGTCGTAGCGCAGGGGGGAACACCGGGTTGGGTGGCCCATGGCTTTAGCCGTGGGGGACACGAATTCCGTAACCGAATTCGTCTCCCCCACCTCTAAAGAGGTGGGCCACCCACCGGCGGTCGGAGCGAACTGCCCTATAGCGCCGGACGGGCGTCCTTGATGCAAAGATCCACCAACTCGTCGATCGACGCGGTGCCGACGCACATGACCTTGTCGGCGCCGCCCCAGTAGATCTTGACCGTGCCGTCGTCCTCGGGGATCGCTCCGCAGGTAAACACGACATTGTGAACGTATCCGGTGACCTCCCAGGGATCTTCCGGTTGCAGAATCCAATGATCGGACACGCCGAGGATGGTGGCTGGATCGCTGAGATCGTGCAGGGCGACGCCCAAACGGTAAACGGATCCGTCCATGGTGGGAAAGACGCCGTGGTAGATGTGCAGCCAACCGCGCGGCGTGCGAAACGGTGTCGCTCCGGGGCCGATCTTCATTTCGTCCCAGTGGTATTGCACCGGGCGCATCACGATCCGAGCATCGCCCCAGTGGATAAGGTCCGGCGAATAGCTGATCCAGATCGACCAGGGACAGATTTCGCTGTGCGGTCGATCGAGGCGGGCGTAGCGGCCGTCGAATTTCTGAGGGAAAATCACCACGTTGCGCATGTCGGCCGGCGAAATGAGGGCCACGCGCTCCAAGGTGACGAAGTCTCGCGTCTTGGCCAACCCGATGCGAACCCCATGTCTGGAGTAGGCGCTGTAGGTGATCAGGTACTCGCCGTCGATCGGGCAGATCCGGGCGTCCTCAACGCCGAAGGCTTCGTATTCAGCGAATACACCGTCGGTGGAAGGAACGATGAACGGCTCGGGGCGGGCGGTGAAGGTAAACCCATCGTCGCTGTCGGCCAAGCCGAGAATCGATCGACCGTTGGTCCGATGGGAGCGGAAGAGCATCACGTATCGCCCATCGACCTTGGCGACGCCGGCGTTGTGCACCGTGGCCACGGGGTACGGCACGTCATCGGCGGTCAGGATCGGGTTGCCCTGGTAGCGTTTCACTATCTCTCGGCTCATGGCAGACTCCTGTGGCCGGTTTGCACTCCGACCCGCGGTACCCGACGCTTCTCATCGTCCAGTGGGACGGTCACGAATAGCCGGGTGGGCGAGACCGTATCTCCGACGGGTGCCATGGGCAAACGAGTTTGTCCGTGCCACCCGCGCTTGGCCCGTTCCCCGGCGACTTGAGGCAGTCGTGAACGACCCTATGATCGATGGCGTCGGAGGAGCGCATGACCCAAGGTTCGAGATCCCCACTGCAAACAACGCCCTCGCCGCGGCGCCGCTGGCGTCGATTTCGCACCAATCGATTGGCCCTGGGCAGCCTGTTTTTGCTGGGGACGCTGTTCCTCGTGGCCATGGTATCGCTCCCATTCGCGTTGAGCTGGTACGCCAGCCAGAACCTCGACGACGCGGTCCGAGCGCCGCCCAGCCTGACAAATCGGGTGGAATACGACGCCGTGCAGCGGGCGCTTGAAACGAATCCGGTGGGTCGCTGGGTCAAGGGCGCGGGGCCGACGGCGCACGCGGTGGCCTCCTGGATGGGCCACGATGCGCTGGGGCGCAGTCTTTGGTATCGCTGCATGCTCGGGTGGCTGGTCAGCCTGATGATCGGATCAGCCGCCGCGTTGCTGTCGCTGACCATCGGCGTTCTTTGGGGAGCGACGGCAGCCTTGGCGGGCGGACGAGTCGACACGCTCATGATGCGCATCGTCGATGTGCTCTACGGACTACCCTACATCCTGATGGTCATCCTCCTGAAGATCACCCTGACCGAACCGCTGCGATCGTTGCTGGGCCGGCGCGATCAGGTGGCCGACGTCATCATCCTCGTACTGGCCATCGGCGCGGTGAGCTGGCTGACTATGGCCCGGGTCATCCGCGGACAGGTGCTGTCGCTACGTGAGCAATCGTTCGTCGAGGCTTCCCGGGCGATCGGCGCGGGACCGTGGTGGATTCTGCGTAAACACCTGCTACCCAACCTGATCGGCCCGATCGTCGTCTATGCGACCCTGGTCATTCCGCAGGCGATCCTGCAGGAGTCGTTCCTGAGCTTCCTGGGGATCGGCGTGCAATCGCCTACTCCGACACTGGGTCGATTGGCCGCCGACGGACTGTCGGCAGTTAACACGTTTGTCGGATTCTGGTGGTTGATAACGTTTCCGTGTGCGTTGTTGGTTCTGACACTGTTGGCCCTCAATTTCCTGGGGGACGGATTGCGCGATGCCTTCGATCCCAAATCCACCGCGTCGATGTTGGTCTGACTCGGCGACTAGCCCTGAAAGGGCGATAGTCAATAGCCAGGGGCGCGAGCCCCTGGATCAGAATGCCCCAATGAACCCAAGCCCCCGGCAGGGGGCGAAAGTCTGCCGCCCTTTCAGGGCTCCGGTGTCGCCGGCTATCGGAATCCAGGGGCTTGCGCCCCTGGCCGGTGACCGCCGTCCGTTCGGGACTGAGGACGCCTCCACCTTGGGGGACGGAGGCGACCGCACCGCCGAGGGCGGAGCCGAACGCACTACGTCGGATGGGGGAATACTGGCGCCATGAACAACGACCGCCCCCCCCTACTCAGCGTCGAAAACCTTCGCACGGAGTTCCAAACGGATGAGGGCATCGTTACGCCGGTCGATGGTGCCAGTTGGTCCGTCCGGCGCGGAGAGACGTTGGCCATCGTGGGCGAGAGCGGCTGCGGCAAAAGTGTGACCGCGCTGTCAATCCTCCGCTTGATCCCTGATCCGCCGGGCCGGATTGCAGCCGGGGCAATTCGGTTCTGGGATCAACCGGACCAAGAGCCCATCGACCTGATTGCCCTGAGCGATCGTCAAATGCGGGCCATCCGTGGGAACCGGATTGCCATGGTCTTTCAGGAACCGACTACGTCGCTCAATCCGGTATTCACCGCCGGCGAGCAAATCGTCGAGTCGATCGAGTTGCATCAGAACCTCCGCGGACGGGCGGCCCGCGAGTGTGCGGTGGACGCCCTGAACCGCGTGGGAATCACCGAACCTGCCCGATGTTTCCATCAGTATCCGCATCAACTTTCCGGCGGCATGCAGCAGCGGGTGATGATTGCGATGGCTCTGTCATGCAACCCAGCGCTGCTGATCGCCGACGAGCCGACTACCGCCTTGGACGTTACCATTCAAGCGCAGATCCTCGACTTGCTCCGCGAGTTGCAAACGGAAACCGACATGGGTCTGGTCCTGATCACCCATGACCTGGGCGTAGTGGCCCAAACAGCCGATCGCGTCTGCGTCATGTATGCCGGCAAAATCGTCGAACAGGCTGACGTGGCTGAGCTGTTCGACAACCCGCTGCATCCCTACACCCGGGCCCTGCTCGAATGCATGCCGCGGATGGACAGGCTTTCGGAGCGATTCCAGACGATCGCCGGTTCGGTACCCGTCGTGTCCGCGTATCCCTCGGGTTGTCGATTTCATCCGCGCTGCGCACTCGCCCAGCAGCGTGCAAGACAGGATCAGCGCCGGACCACTACCATTCCGAGCGATGACGGTCCCGTGACGGTGTTGCAACGCTGCGTACACGATGACATCGCCGAACCCGGTGGTGAGCCACCGCTAGAGGAAGTACGTCCGAACCACCTGGTCGCCTGCTGGGAGACGAGTGACCACGCTGCCCGACCTTGAGTAAGGGACGCGTCCAATGTCCAACTCGTTTTCGCGCCCCAGCGGCGGGATCAGACGAAACGGTGTCCCGCCCGAGTGAGCACCGACCGCGTCCTGTCCAATGCCGGCTGTTTGACCAGTAAGTAATCGGTATCGAATGTGGAGACGGCGAACACGCTGATACCGGCGTCGCCCAGGGGCGTAGCCAGCGAGGCCAGTATACCCGTCTCAGCGAAATCGAGTGGCCCGCCGACCTTCACCGCCCGCCAATCCCTTTCGCATCGAATGTCATCCGGAACGGATGATTCCGCGCACACCACCGACAGCTCGTCGGTTGTACGGGTCAGGGAGAGGAACGAACTGGCAATCAGCGCCCAATCGGGAATCGGTTCGCCGGGTCCGAGCCGACAGACCGCGAGGATCTCCGGTAGAACGGATAGCGTAAGCGTCCGGGGCGTCATGGTTGGCATTCTCCGACCCATGTAGCCAGTCGTCCACCCCGAGCGGTGACACCCGAGTCGGGTATGGCGTATCGTAACATCGTGGTAGACTGATTCCCTGTGGCCAGGTGCCACTGGTGGCTTGCCCACCGGTGCGGCAGCCATGACGGATCAATAGGCGCAATGTCGATGTTGGCGTGTTGCCGATGTTGGCGTGTCGCACCGAGCTTGCACGTCAGACGCGGTGTGCCTGGG
>JADFPW010000264.1 GCA_022562105.1 Planctomycetota bacterium | reverse complement strand
CTGATCGCAACTGACCACACGGACATGGAGGGCGAAATCAAGGTAGACGTGGAGGCGGGCACGTTGTTCGATACCGGGAGATTGACCATTGAGACGGGAGCATCGCTCACGGTCACCGCTAGCGGCACTGGGACAGCCGGTAAAGTGCAGAGTTCTCAGCCGGACTAGCTGGTCTCGACCAAGGTGGCTGGTAACTCTTTCTGGATCCAGAACAAAGGAATGACTATTATGCGAAACATATGGGTAGGAATGACCATCTTGGTACTGTTTCTCGGTGCTTCTGGGGCAACTGCTCAGGACACCTTCTATTTTTGCGTGCTGAACGCGCAGGGCAATTCAGGTGATTGGGATGTGGCTGCAAATTGGGAGATTGGCCCGGGGGCATCAACTTGTGACGGAGATGACGCAACGAGCGTACCTGGGTTTGCGGATACAGCAGTAATCAAGGCAACGAGGGAGTGCAACATTGATAGCGCAGCTCAAGCCGACCACATTGTCGTCGAAGACACGGCGGTCCTGAATGTGGAAAAGGATTGGAGCCTCACGTTGGATGGCACAGGTACTTTCACTTCGACAATAGACGGCACCCTTAACCTTGAGGACACTGGATCCACGCTAATATTCATAGTCACCAATCAGACCTTGAATGGCGACGGACAACTGATTGGGAAGCACAACGCGGCGTCAATACTTATATCCGAGGATCTGGAACTCACAAGTGCCCTGACCATTGAAGGCGCCGTGCATTTCCCCGGGACAAATGACACAAACAAGTTCATCAATCAGGGAACAGTCGATGCCACCCTTGGAAACATCCACTTCGAGATCTCCGACATAGAGGACGTTGCCGGGGCGAACTGGAATGCGACCGGCTCTGGAGGTGTCTTGTGGATCGATGTACTGCCCCAAGGCCACCCGCCGGCTAACCTGATGGTATTGGAGGGCGACTTCCTCCTGACCAACGGTGGCCGGCTACTTGTTGAGTTCGGCGTCACCACTTCTGGTACCCTGACTGTCGAGAAGGGTAAGGTGATCAACGATAGCAACAAGAGTCTCGTGTTCAGTTCGGAACCGCCGCCCTAGGGCAAGGGGGGTTGGGCGGTGGCTGATTATCGGACGTTCGGGCCGAACGAGGGAGGCCTTCGGGTCCGGTCACGCTTGAAGGTCCAGGCTTCGTGGACTATACTACGCCGGTTTGGAGGAACCTTGGGCATGATGACGAGATGGTGTCTGGTAGCTTGCACGTTGGCGTGCGCGGCAGCGCTGCACGCCGGGGAGTTGACCTACACCTTTTACGACTTGGGCGTGCTCAGCGAAGGGGGAATATCGACTTACGCAGAAGACATCAACGATGCTGGAGTCGTAACAGGTGGAAGCTACTACGATGTGCTTAGTAGCAATCTCGCCTACCGTTGGGTCAATGGGGTGATGACCGTGATCCCGGTGTGGCGTACGAGTGCTTGTCTCGGCGGCAAAGGTATCAGCGACAATGGATCAATTGCCTGCAATGGGTCGCCGGGACCCGTCACCGTGTGGCACGATGGCGATGTAGTTGATATGGACGTGCCGGAGGGGTGTGAAGAGAATGAAAAACCGTCGCATATCAATGACAACGCCACGTTCGCGGTAGGTAGCTGCTGTCCTGACGATGGCACGCATTACGATCGTCCGACTGTGTATTGGGCGGCGCACGGAAGGGCTGTGCTCATAGACTTCCTGCCTGATGCTCCTCCGGAGGCTCAAGGCTGGGCCGAGGGAGTCAATAACGACGGCGTGGTCGTCGGAAGAATGGGCTTTGGTGCAGATAGTGTCAAGGCGTTTATCTGGGAAGATGGCGTTCTGACGGAGATCCCAAACGCCTTTGGCGGGGATTTCACAAATGCGTACGCGATCAACAATCACGGTCTGGTCGTTGGAAACGCATCCGGCGCCATGAGTTACGACATGCACACGGGCGTGATGCTCAATCTCGGTCCAGGCACAGCCCTGGCTGTCAATGATCGGGGTGTTGCAGTTGGACTCGATGTCATTGACCTAAGCGCACTACATGGTATGGTATATCTTGAGGGTATGACGATTGATCTACATGAGTTTTTCCCAGATGAATGGGAGAGCTCCTATGCTAGAGGAATCAACAACTATGGGTGGATTGTCGGTTGCGGTGACAAGATCGAAGGCGTGACGCGGGCCTGGCTGCTCATCCCGCGGTACGAAAAGGGTGATTTCGACGGCGACGGGGACGTGGATCTCCAGGACTCGGCCCACTTCCAACGTTGCTTCGCCGCTCAGCCCTACACCGACGGCACGCTCCACGTGGGGTGCAGCGTCTTCGACTTCGACGACGACGTGGATTTGGACCTGGCCGACTACGCCGCCTTCCAATCCGCCTTCACCGGCCCCACCGCCCCCAACCTCAACCCCAACGGCCCGGGTTAGTCGATCGGCAGGCTCCCCCCACCGGTTACAAACCGGTGCCACATGTGTTGAAACCCGGTGCCACATGTCGAAAACCGGTGTTACATAAGCCCAAACAGGCTGAATTGTTCCCATCCGCTCTGTGTTCTCATCCTTTCGCCGTCATCTTGCATCCTTCCGCGCACTCCACGGTCTGGAGTACTCCGCCTCCGGCGGATGCCACGCTTGCCTCCTTCCGCCGTCATCCTTCCCCCCTCAGGCGCATGGATTTGTGGGTAAGGATCAGGGTTTCAGTTCGCGCGGACTTTAGTCCGCGGCTCGGCTTGGCCCCCGTGGCGACCCCAGTCCCCGTCGTCGCCATCGCCCGGGTGAGTCGTTTTCGGGGATCTCACCGGTTGAGGATCATAACCGTAATCATAGCTGCACACAAGACGAACAGCACGCCCAGGACTGCGATCGATCGAATCGTCGCTCGCTCGACATGCTGGCGCCGGCGGCGCTTTGACCGGCTGCCCTTGGTCTCGGCTGGTGGCAGGGTTAGCGACTTACCACAGCTCTCACACGGAACCGAAAGACCACCCAGTCGGAACTGGTAGTGCCGAAGACTGCCACACTCCCCGCACGCTGTGCGGATCGTCCGTCGTAACCAGAAGCTGCGCTGGCAGCGCCGACACGTCACCCGCCGCGAGTGGTGAGCGCTCGATGCGGTGGTCACCGCCGTACAGGCTTGGCAGCGGAACGCGAACTCGCCTTCGGGCACTGGACGATCCTCCGGCGAGCGCCACCCGACGCGCACACCTCCCCGGGCCTGCCGGCGATCAGGCCGTGTGGCCGTGCTCGTCACCTGATTGTCGTCTAGCGTACTCATGACGATTTGCCCTGTAGACCTCCCCGGAGGTGGTGACCAGGCAAAGGTGGGGGCATGCGATGTGTCGCTGGAACTCCGCCCCGCATTCCCACCGGGCTCGCCGCGGCGGTCACCGGAATCGCTCCAACAATATCATCGACCCGACGACGCCCCCGCTGGCGAGATAATCGAGTCGATCGAGTCTGCCAACCCGCCAGGGCGGCGCGGAAGGCAGGCATGCTGAAATGGTGATCGATGGCGACTCGGTGTATCGCAAACGGGTCATCCCCCACCCGGTTCATGCCGCCGAAGGCGCTGCAGCAACAGCGATACCCGGCCTGGCGGATCAACTGCAAGACCGCGGTGTTGATGTCCTTCCGCCCCCCATAGGGATAGGCGAACAGATCGACCGGATCGCCCAGCCAGTTTTCCAGGGTGGTCTTGGCCCCCAGGAGCTCGATCCGAGCCGAGGCCCGGTCCACGGCTGATAGTCTTACGTGGTGGTCGGTGTGGGCACCGATGTCAAAACCCCAGCGGTGAAGCTGCCGCACTTGGTCGGAGGTCATCAGCGGGACAGCCCGTCCGAGGCTCTCGTGATCGTGGGGCAGACCCGCCGACGAATGCATCAATCCCGGGCATACGAAGTAGCAAGCGGGCAAACGCAGGCGGCGCAGCACCGGTGCGGCGGCGGCAAAATTGTCCTGGTAGCCATCGTCAAAGGTGATCGCGACCAGCGGCCTCGTGCAGCTCGCTGCGGGCTGGTAGCGCGAGGGTTGGGTGGCAGGTTCCCCGTCGGCGAGGCCCTGCCCGATCAACTCCCTCAGATGAATCACTCGGTGATGACGGGCCAGGTAGGCCATCTGTCGTTCAAACTGCTCTACGCCGACTGTAACCGGATCACGAAACTCATCGCTGACGCGGTGATAGAGCAGAACAACCACGGGCGGTGGGCTCCCAGCGTTCGTCAAGGCTCGATCGACGCACCCCCGCCCCCATCTCCAGAGCGTCAAACTGCTATCCTTGAACCAACGCTGCCCGGTTTGGAGCCCGACACGCCGGTGGCTCAAGTGACGTTGAAGTCGGCGTTGCTGGAGCAAGGTGGGCTTGCGGTTCGGACCGCCGGCTCCATCCGTGGAAGGACGATGCTGAGGCACAGGCCGATCCGTTCCGCCAAGGCGCCTTTCAACGGCCGACACCAGCGTTTGACTTCCCATTTCATCCACCAGTAGGCGTACACCGCGCACCGTTGCATGTTGCGGCATGGCCATCGTTTGTTCGCCGAGTAGGGGTCCGGTATCGAGTCCGGCGTCGATCAGGTGGGCCGTCACGGCTTGCACCCGCTGCCCGTGGTACAGTTCCCAGAACACGGGCGGCATCCCCCGGTAGTCGGGCAGCTTGCCTTGGTGCAGGTTGATCACCCCCAGTCGAGGCAGGGTAAACAACGCCGGACGCAGAATGGGGCAGTCCAGGCTGACGCCGACGTCGGGGCGAAATGCAGCTACGGCCGCCAAGGTCGATTCGTCGTGCAGATCCGCCGACTCCATTAGACGACATCGGCTGGATCCGAGCAGGGCATCGATGGTCAGCTCGCGACCGACTCTCGAAGCCACAGGTTGAAAACCTGTGCCACATCCTCTCGAAGCCACAGGTTGAGAACTTGTGCCACACCTCCGGGCCCGCACCGCCTCCCAAAGCCGGTAGGGGATCCAAGCCGGTCCGTGACGCTTCAGGTTTCGCCACTGATTGCGAACGATCCGGCGGACCGGACGGCACGGCGGCCGATGGCGCACGATCAAGACCTGGGCGTCGTTGAAGCGAGCGACCAATACCTCCAGGCAGCGTCGCACGGTGTAGGACATCGACCCACATAGCACCAGGATTCGACTTGCGGACGTCGCACTCATGGCTGTTCCGCTCCGCTGGCCGCCGACCCACCGGGCAAGGCGGCGAAGGCGTCGGAGGTGACGCAACGATGTTTGCCCGAGGCCGAGGCGTCGATTCGATCAACCTGCTCGATACGCACTCCAACGCCTGGACCGAGTTGCTCACGCGTAGCCCTGATGAGGCCCTCGTGATGGCGGCCATTGAAACCAGGGTCAGCCACAATGCGGATCAGCAGGTCGAGGTCCGCTCGCTGGTGGATCTGAAACTGTCGCACGCGATCCATCTCCCGCAGCACGTAGATCAGCGACAGGCCGTGAGTCAGCGAACCATCGGAGGCCACCAGATGATCCGTCTTTCGACCCTGGATGGCGTCCAGCGCGGTCAAGGCTCGGCCGCACGAGCAGATTGTGTCCGCCCTACGCCCGAGGTCGCCGGTTCGGTAACGAATCATCGGCATGCCGTAGTTGTCGAGATGGGTCACCACGATCTCGCCCAACCGACCCCGAGGAACCGCCACCACGGGTTCACCAGCGGGGGCGCTGTCCGCCGCCGGATCGACAATTTCGACGATCACGTTCTCGTCGGTGACATGCATGGTCCCCGACGGACACTCGTGGGCGATGAAACCGGCCTCACGACTACCGTATCCATTGGCTACGGGCACCTGAAAGTAGGATTCGAGCGTGCGTCGCTGGTGCTCGTCGCAAACCTCGCCGGTCACGAAAACGGCCCGTAGCGACGGCGGCGGTCGATGGAGGCGTTGCCGCGACGCAAACTCACACAGCAATACGAGGCTGCTGGGATAGCCGAAGATAGATACCGGTCGATAGCGGTCGATCACCCGCAGGTAGCGAGCCATGGTCTCTTCCGATAGATCGAACGCGCTGAGCAGTCGTTCGTTGGTCAATCGGTCCCGCAGACTGCGCAGACGATCCTGGCGGCGAACCTCCCACGGAGAACCCCAGAGGTATATCTCCTTGTCCCCGGGGTGAACGCCAAACCATTCATGCGTGCGCATCCGGGCCGCCTTGTCGTAGGCCTGACGCCGCCGGTCGAGATAGAACTTCACCGGCTCACCGGTGGACCCACCGGTACATGACGCGATGAGTCCGCCGGGAACCTCCGGGCAGCACAGCTCTT
>JADFPW010000263.1 GCA_022562105.1 Planctomycetota bacterium | reverse complement strand
GGCCTGCAGACCGCCGCATCGCAGGAAATCCAACCGTGAAGGCGGATGGCAGTTCCGGGAAACACGCTTCATCGGGCACAGGTCCACGGCCGACAAAGATAGACAGACCGTTTGCGAATGCTACGATAGTGTCCGATAGTCGTTCTGCGGTCGGCCCCGGGTGGGGCTTCAGGTAACGAACGACATACCCTGCGAGGGAAATGGGTTTGGCCAGCAGGTGTCGTCAACCGAGTGTGCTGCGATGGCGCACGGCGATCGTCGCCGCGCTGGCTGCCTTGTTGCTGGATCCCCAGGAGTTGTTCGCGTGGGGACCAGCCACACACGTCCAATTGGCCAACGATGTGCTTCGCAATCTGGCCTTGCTTCCGGCCGCGATGGCGGCGCTATTGGGGCGCCATGGCCTCGACTACGTCTACGGGTGCGTGGCAGCCGACGTGGTCTTTGCCAAGCGACTCAGTCGGGTGAAGCAGTTTTGTCATCACTGGTCCACCGGCTTTGGCCTGTTACAACGGGCGGACGACGACCGAGGCCGTGCCTTTGCGTACGGATATCTCTCCCATCTGGCCGCCGACACCGTGGCTCATGGCAAGTTCGTGCCTCGTCAGATCACCCTGACGCGCTCGACGGTGAACTTCGGGCATGTCTATTGGGAAGCGCGGGCGGATCGGATGGTACCGCATGCGGCGTCGGATCAGCTGCGGGATTTCGCGCGTTGCGATTTCGACATCCATCACCGCGAGCTTTCGGGGCTCCTTATGGAGACGTTTCTCCCATACGACTTGAACCGCGAGGTGTTCGCCCGAATCAACGCCCTGGTGGCCCGGGAGGGATGGCGGCGCGGCATGGAGATCGTCGAGCGCTGCTCACGATGGCCGCTGCATCCCGACATTCTGCAAGCCTACCATGGCGAGTGCGTCGATCGCACCTTGAGCCTGCTTGCCGAAGAGCATCATTCGCCGGTGCTGGCGGAGGATCCCAACGGATCGGCGGCCCTGGCCTGTTCACGCATCAATCGACGCCAACTGCGCCGTCTGAAACGTCGGGGCCTGCCCTGGCAACAGCGAGCCCACGAGCTGGCCGCCGGTTGGGCTCCACAGCAAGGGTTCCACGCGTCGGCCTCGATACCCGCCTGATTGCAAAGTTCCGACGCGCCGCCTAAAGTGGCGACTCATTCTGACGACGTTTTATCCGAGCCCCGACCGTGAGGGAGGGGACGGGGGAACCGCTCCCTTACGGTCGCGGCTCGGTTGGCAACGACAGCGGTATCCATGAGACATAACGCCAGGGTATCCCCCGTTGCAACCTGAACCCGACCGAGGTGATGAATCCGCGTGGACATCGGCGAGCTTGAACAAAAACTAGCTGGACTGGAGCAGGACGCTGCTAGGGCACTGGAAGCAGCCGCATCGCTTGAGGAATGGCGAACGGCACGGGCCCGCTTCCTGGGCAAGAAGGGCTATATCGGAGCCCTGATGGGCACCTTGAGGTCGTTCGAGCGGGAGCAGCGTGCTCAGGTTGGCCAGCTCCTCAACGCCGCCAATCGGCGGGTCACCGAGCTCTGCGCCGAGCACGAGCGACGCATCAAATCGTCCCAAGCCGCCGCCGATGTGGCCGGGGCTGAACTATTCGATCCCACCCTGCCAGGACGCCGGCCTCGGCTGGGCAGCGTCCACCCGGTGACCGCCGTGCAATGGGAAATCGAGCAGATCTTCCAGCGCCTGGGTTTCACGGTCGAAACCGGGCCGGAGATGGAGTTCGAGTACTACAACTTCGAGGCCCTGAATATCCCCGCGATGCACCCGGCCCGCGACATGCAGGACACGTTCTGGCTCAAGAGCGGCATGCTGCTGCGGACGCACACCTCGCCGGTTCAGATTCGGGCAATGAAACGGTTTGGTGCACCGCTACGGGTGATTGCTCCGGGTCGCTGTTTTCGATGCGAAACGCTGGATGCATCGCACGAGAACACGTTTCATCAGGTGGAGGGGTTAATGATCGACCGGGGCATCTCCGTGTCGCACATGATCGCCGTTCTTCACCTGCTGATCCGCGAGGTCTTCGGTCGGGAGTTGAAGGTTCGTCTGCGCCCCGGCTTCTTCCCCTTCGTCGAGCCGGGGTTCGAGCTGGACATGTCCTGTTTGCTGTGCGAGGGCAAGGGATGCGCCACGTGCAAGAGGAGCGGTTGGATCGAGGTGTTGCCCTGCGGCATGGTTCATCCCAACGTCCTGCGAGCCGGCGGCATTGATCCGCACGAGTTCACCGGCTTCGCGTTCGGATTGGGCCTGACACGACTGGCCATGATGAAATACGGCATCCGCGACATTCGTGTGTTGAACCTGGGCGACCTACGGGCCTTGGTGCCGCCGTCAAGGATGAGCGGCCCGGTGATTGCCGAATCATGCTGATTTCCCTCAACTGGTTGCGGTCCTTTGTGGAACTGCCCACGGACGTCGATCCGCACGCCCTGGCAGAACGCCTCACACTGACCTGCGCCGAAGTCGAAGGCGTCGAGCACATCGACGTCGGGGCGGTGGGCTTGATCTGCGCCCGCGTCGAGTCGGTCAGCGAAATCCCGGGTACCTCATCCCTGCGTCGCGTGCGACTGACCACCGCTGCGGGTGGGACGGTCGAGACGGTGTCGGGAGCGCCGGTTATTCATCAGGAGGATCATGTTCTCTATGCCCCGCCCGGGGCGCGCCTGGCGCGCATGGGTGAGATCGGCCAATCACAGGTCGGCGGTCAGTCGAGCACCGGCTTGATCGTATCGGGCGACTCGGTGGGCATCGCCGCCGCGATTGGCGAAGTCGTTACGCTACCGCCGAGTTCGCCGCCTGGAGAGACGTATGATCGGGAGCTGTTCGACGACTGGGTGATCGAGATCGACAACAAGGCGATCACGCATCGCCCCGATCTGTGGGGTCATTATGGTTTCGCCCGCGAAATAGCAGCCATGTACGACCTCCCGCTCGGTGAGTATCCGGTGGTTCCGGCGGCCGAGCTGAAGGACGATGCCCTCCCGTCCATTCCGATCGAGATCGACAACCCCGAGCTGTGCCCGCGCTACACCGGGTTGCTGATGCGTGGCGTCACTGCCCAGCCGTCGCCATTATGGATGCAACTGCTTCTGGGCCACGTAGGCATGAGACCGATCGACGCCCTGGTCGATCTGACCAACTACGTCATGGCCGAGCTGGGCCAACCCATGCACGCTTTCGATGGCGATAAGGTCTCGCGGATCGAGGTGGGCTGCGCCAAGGCGGGCGAGAAGTTCACCACCCTGGACGGCACCGAACGCACCCTGCAAGCCGGTGCCCTGATGATCATGCGTGAGCGACACCCCGTGGCACTGGCTGGTGTCATGGGCGGTTTGGAGACGGAGGTTTCGCAGCATACCCGGGCGATTCTGCTGGAGTCCGCCAACTTCGAGCCGGCCACGATACGCCGAACCGCCACCGCCCTCGGACTGCGCACCGAAGCCAGTGCCCGATTCGAGAAGTCGCTCGATCCGACCCATACCGTGCTGGCGATTCAACGTTTCGTACATTTGGCCCGCAAACTGTATCCGGATCTGGCGATCGCCGCGTCGTTGTCGGATTGCTATCCAGCACCCGCGGCCCCCGTGGTCATCGATCTGGATCCGGAGTTTGTGCGGAAAGTCATGGGGCATCCGGTCACCGATGACCAGATGAAGCGGATTCTGAGGGCCCTGGAGTTCACTATCGACGACCGGGGCGACTCGATGCGGGTCACCGTACCGAGCTTTCGGGCCACCAAAGACGTGCGGACCGAGGTCGATCTGATAGAGGAAATCTGTCGATACGTGGGGTTCGGAAACATCACCCCCTCGCTGCCGGAGGTGACCGTGCGATGTTTCCAGCCGAATCCGGCGCATACCATCGAGCATGCTACCCTTCGCCACTGGTGCGAATCGTGCGGATATAACGAGATTTACGGCTACATTTGGGACGATGTGAACTGGAACCGCCAGCTCGGCTACGCTCCGATCGATTCGCACGAGCTGCGCAATCCAGCCGGTGCCGGTTTGCAGTTTCTGCGACAATCACTGATTCCCGGGATGCTGGCCGCTGCCGATCGCAATCGGCATCACTTCGACGAGTTCCACCTGGCTGAGTTGGGCGGCGTTTTCCTGCCGCGGCCAGGCGCCGCCGGCAGCATGGGGAACCCAGCCGGTCCGGATGGGGGCACGGCCGAAGATACCGGTGAACGAAAACGAATCGGGTTGCTGGCCGCCAGGCGGAGCAAGAAGGCTGAGGCTGATCTCCTGGCCGAGTTGAAGGGAGCCGTGGAGACGTGGGCGTTACGGGTGCTCGGCGCCCCCGTCTGGTTTGATTCCGCCGATGCTCAGCTTCCGTGGGAGCATCCGGTCAAGACTGCCACGGCAAACGTGCAGGGCAAGTCGATCGGTCGTTTGGGTGTGGTTCCATTGCCGTTGCGTCAGCGAATCGACGATCACCTGGCGGCGTGGTCGATCGTCTGGGCGGAGTTGGATCTGGTATCCGCGTTGGAGGTGACCAGCGCCATCGAGAAGCTCCCGCCGATCCCCTCGCATCCCCAGGTCGATCTGGATTTTTCGTTCCTGGTGCCGGCAGCCGAGCGATTCAAGGAGGCGAGTCGCAAGATCGCCGAGTTCCGTCACCCCTTGCTGCAGCGCATCAGCTTTCTCGGCTCGTATCAGGGTAAATCCACAGGCGGGGACCACCGGAGCTTGAGTTTTCACCTATCGCTCGGCGCCGAGTCTCGCACGCTGACCGACGAGGATCTAGCCACGTTCCGCTCTGCGTTCCAGTCGCACCTCGATCAGTTGGGCTACACGCTACGCAGTTGAGTTGTTTCCCACGAGTGTGGCACCGGTTTTCAACCCGGTGTTCTTTCACCGGTTGAAAACCGGTGCCACACTTTCCGGGGTGCGCCGGGGACGCCGGATCTGCGCTCACCGGAAGAAGCCGGTCGAGCTATTCATCGAATGGTTCAAAGCCAAGTGTGAGCTGCACGCCCGGGTCTGGCATCGCGGGCTCAGGAACAACGCCACGCAGCTTACGGTGGCCATGTTCGCGTACCAGTTGCGGGTGCGATACCACTTGTGATACCACTGCAGAAACGGCGGTACGAACGGAGCGATCCAGTGGATTCTCGACACCATATAATTCCCGGACGCCCTCACGCACGCGTGAGCATAGCACCCTGCAGGATAGCGAACCAGTTGCCGGTTTCCAGACCCGCCAGGCCGCCCGTCTTCTCCCCGACTTGAGAAGCAACAACACCAATGACTGACGCGGATAGATTTCGAGAAGCCCTGATCGCAGCGATCGAACCCTGGTCGCTGGTCTTGGACCGCGTGCAGCTCGAACAACTCGTCAGCCATTACGAAGCCATGGTCGAAACGAATCGCACGCTCAACCTGACTCGGGTGACCGATCCGGTCGAGGCGGCCGTCAAACTGTATGCAGACTCCCTGGCCCTGCTGCCCTGGATTGCTGAGGCCGACTTGACGATCACTCGCATCGTCGATGTAGGCACCGGCGCAGGTTTCCCAGCCTTTCCCCTGGCCGTCGCCTGTCCGCATTGGACCGTCGTGGCCCTCGACGCTCGCAACAAGAAGGTTCGATTTCTCGCAGAGACTGCTGAACGATGCGACGTGAGCAACCTTCAAGTTGCCCATTCGCGTGCGGAGCAATGGACCGGCTCAGCCGACTTTGACATCGTCACCTTCAAAGCCGTCGCCGCGCTGGCCGCGGGTTTGGAATGGAGTCACCGTCTGCCTCGCCCGGGGGGACATGTGGTGGCTTACAAGACACCGATCATCTGTGCCGCGGAGCGAGACGAAGCAGCGGTCATGGCTGAGCAACTAGCCTACGCCCCTGGACACCTGTGGAATTATGAGCTGGCCTCGCCGGGCGAAGTCCTCCGTCGCGTCCTATACTCCTATTGCCGCCGCCCAAGCTCATAGCCAAGCGTCCTAACTGCCCTGCAACGACCGTGATCCCACAGTCGGGTGCCATGGGCCAACTTGTTGGCCCGTGTTTTCAGTCGCGTCGATTTCCCGTCCATTCCACCCATGCAAGTCCTCCGATTATCTGATACCATTACGACCGGAGGTGCGATGTCACCGCAGGACGGATCATTCGAGTACGACGTTTTCCTCAGCCACAACAGCGCCGACAAGCCACGTGTGCGCCACATCGCGGAGTTGCTCAAGGCTGCAGGGCTCAGTGTCTGGTTCGACGAATGGAGTATCAAACCCGGTGAGCACATCCATGACGCCGTGAGGCGAGGTCTCCGGGCGTCAAGGAAAATCGTGTTCTGCGTGTCGC
>JADFPW010000262.1 GCA_022562105.1 Planctomycetota bacterium | reverse complement strand
GCGACGCCAACGGCGACGGCTTGGTGAACCCGCTGGATACCGGCTTCGTCCTGGCCCGCTTCGGCTGCGACGTGGGCACCGGCGATCCCGACTGCGACCTCGCCGACATGAACGGCGACGCCCTGGTTGACCCCCTCGACGTCGGCTACGTCCTCGCCCGCTTCGGAACGTGCCCGTAGCGGACGTCTCGCGGCGGCCGACCAACGCCAACTATGGGCCTTCCGCCATCGTGGGTCGGCCTCGGTATCGATGTGCCGGGTGGCCCCTAACACCCGGACCACGCCCTCAACTCGATCCGGATTCCCAGCCGATAAGTAGCCCTAGCCGCGAGCGGCGCGGTTCGATGCTAGATCATTTTCGATCCGTGGGAACAGACCGCCCTGCGGCGGGGTTCTGGTCCACAGGAGCGGCTACTACGCGATGGGGATGCTTGCACTACTAGCAGGGGTGGGTCTCGCCCTGGCCAATGGGGCGAACGACAATTGCAAGGGGGTCGCCACCCTCATCGGTGGTCGAGTCATCTCGCAGGTCAAGGCCCTGCGTCTGGCACATGCGACCACGTTCCTGGGCTGCCTGGCCTCGGTTCTCGTGGCTCGCGGGCTCATCCACGCGTTCCAGGGCAACGGAATGTTGCCCGAGGAACTGGCGGGAGACCGCTCCCTGCTGACCATCGTCGGCGCTGCAGCAGCCGCCACGATTCTACTGGCTACGTGGCTACGTTTGCCCGTCTCCACCACCCACGCCCTGATCGGGGCCTTGGTGGGGGCGGGTCTGGGTGCCTCGGGCACCGTTCTCTGGGGCGGGTTACTGAGCAAGTTCCTGATTCCCCTACTGCTCTCACCGTTGGTTGGGGCAGTGCTGGCTGGCGGCGCCTACCGGGTCTTGCATCGCCTCCGATTGGCCATGGGGGTTAGTGAGGAAACCTGCGTGTGCGTCGGTGAGTCTCGGGCGTGGATACCGGTCCGTGAACTGGCCGGAGCCGCGGAGTGCGATCCGAGTTTGGGATCAGGCCTGTCTGCGTGCGTACACGCGCAGGCAGGCGTTTCAGCGGTCAGCGTCCACGTCGGGCGAGAGGACGAATGCCGACAACGGTATCAGGGTCAGGTTCTAGGGGTCTCGGCGGCCTCCCTGCTGGATACCGCCCATGGATTTTCGGCGAGCCTGACCTCGTTCGCCCGGGGGATGAACGACGCCCCCAAGCTGGCGGCCATCGTGATCGGCATCACTGCCTGGTCGTCGGCCGGCCCGGCCGTGGCGATCGGATTGGTCGCGGTGGCCATGGCCGTAGGGGGGATTCTGGGCGCCCGACGGGTGGAACCCACCATGAGCGAGGGCATCACCTCGATGAATGCCGGTTCGGCGGCCACAGCCAACGGCGTAGCCGCTGTGTTGGTCATCATGGCCAGCCTCTGGGCCCTGCCCGTATCGACCACCCATGTCACTTGCGGAGCGATTTTCGGGATCGGTGCAGCCCATCGGCAGGCCCGGGGGCGGATGATCGGCGGCATCCTCCTCGCCTGGGGGGCCACCCTCCCCGCGGCTGCCCTAATTGCCCTGGGCTTGACTGCCCTCCTGTAGCGTCAGCCGGCATCAGCCCTAACGCCCGGGCGAGTCGCTCCTTTGGGTCCGTGGGTCCGTGGGTCCGTGGGTCGGGGCACGGGCCCACTGACCTACCGATCCACCGACTCCTCAGGGAAGGGGGTTTGACGGCGGCTCCATTCTCGGGCACAGTGCCCGCCATGAGTGAAACGGTGCCATCACTGTCGGCACGCGGGCTGCCCGGGCGTCCTCGTCCGGTCCTGGAGTACGGGCCTTCCATTGGACAACGGTTTCGCCCGGTGCTTCAGCTTCCAGATCGGGCCACTCCCGCGGGGTTCCATTATGGGAACCCTCGTCAAGACATCTGTCCCCCATCGGAGGAAGTGACCCGTGTCGTTTGAAGACAAGACCATTGAATGCAGCGATTGCGGTGCCGAGTTCGTCCATTCGGCATCCGACCAGTCCCGTTACGCCGAGCGTGGCTTCACCAACGACCCCAAGCGGTGCCGCGACTGCCGCGAGAAACGCAAGGCTCAAGGCGGCGGTGGTCGCAGCGGTTATGCCGGGAGTCAGGGCCCTCGGGAATCCTTTGATGCGGTATGCGCCGAGTGCGGCGTGGCCACCACGGTCCCGTTTCAGCCGACCGAGGGTCGACCCGTCTACTGCCGGGACTGCTTCCGCGCTCAGCGGCGCTAGACGACCCCGTCGGGCAAAGCCCGACCTACGTTGCGTGGTCAATCCCCGTCGGTCGGTCCATCTATGCGACCGCGGACTCGGGCCAGCGCGCGGGCGGCGGCTTGATGGGATGGGTCGAACCGCAGGGCGGTTTCCAGGTGTAACGCACATTGACCCAGACGCCCCTGGGCTTCCAAGAGGGCGGCCAACTCCATTCGTATCTCGATCAACGTCGGATCCGACTTCAGAATGCGCTCATATTCAGCGGCGGCTTGATCGGTTTCATTGAGCGCCGCCAGCAGCTTGCCCAACCGGTATCGAGCCGCCAGGTGATCCGCGTCTACGGTCAGGGCGTTTCGCAGGGTTTGGACCGCCTCCTGTGGTCGATTGGTCCGCACAAGTGCCTCAGCCAGGTTGATATGGGCATCCACCATATATGGATCCAGGTCGATCGCAACTCGCAGATGGCGTTCCGCTGACTGGTGATCTCCCCGCCCGTTCAGTGCCCAGCCGAGGTAGTTTTGCGTGTACGCGTGGCGGGGATCAAGCGCGGCGGCGCGCCGTAACAGCGCTAGAGCCCGATCAGACTCGCCGAGCTGGATCAAGTTCCCGCCAAGACGGCACAGGGCGGGCACGTAGTCCGGGTTCAGTTCCAGAACGCGTTCATAGATGCTGCTAGCCTCCCGCACCCGCCCGGCCTCAGCCGCTTCGTCTGCGGAGGTGAAGGCGGCCATGGCTTCGCGCCCGATGCCCAGCCCGCGCACCTGATTCAACAGCGGGTCGTCACTTGGCACGCTCTTACGGGCGGATTCGACGGTGAGAAACTCCCGGGTTGCGTCGTCGAGTCGGCCGGCGTCGCGATACGCCATGGCCAGTGCGTATCTCACCGCTCGTACATCGGGCGACATTTCGGCGGCCACACGAAGTCGATCGATCGCGGCGTCGGGATGGCCCGCTTTCATCTCGCAGCGGGCTATCCCGAGCGTGGCTGCCAGCGAATTGGTTCCGGAATCCCAAACGCGCTGATAGCGTTCCGCCGCCTCGTCGATTCTTCCTCGGTCCAAACACCGATCAGCGAAGGCGAGTTGAAGAGGTGGATAGTCGCCGCGGATTCGCTCGGCCGACTGGAACGCTAGGTGTGCAGCGGTGACTCGGCCGGCATCCAAACGGACATGACCCAGTAAGTAGGCCCAACGCAAGTCATCCGGGGCGAGCAAAGTGGCTCGCCGGTAGTAGCGCTCGGCTGCGGTGTGTAGCTCGTGTCCGTGGTAGAGCATGCCCAGCACGCCGTTGCGGTCGGCGTCCATCGGATCTTGCAGGAGGTGTTCGTAGGCTTGCATGATGGGGGCGCGAGCCAACGGGGCGAAATGCTCCAGTGCGGGCGCGATGATGGTGGGCAGATCCCGGGGTTCGCAGTCCGATCGACAACTGGCGAGCGCGAGACCGAGTGGTATCGTGGCCCCGAGGGCAAGCTTGCGTGCTACGGTGGGCGATCGAGCGATCATGGGATTGGGATCCCACCGCCCTGGCGCAGAATCGTCTGTTTGCGGACCGGGACGCTCGCCCAGCGTTCACGTCTTCCGTCGGGCCAGTGGACCGTGACCGCAGCGCTGTTCTCCGTGTGCCTCGCCAATCCCACATGGACTCGAACATCGCTCGAGCTGGCGTAGCTTCCGTCTCGATGAACGCGCCGATGCAACAATCGCCCATCGGCGAGCTCGATGATCACCCGCGTACCAACAGCATCCCGATTGCACGTGGTTCCCTGCAACTTCAATCGAATCCACGACGCGGCCGAATTGGTTTCATTCCTCAGTAGACGCAGCGTTCCACGGTTGTTCGATAGTAGGATGTCCACGTCCCCGTCGTTGTCGATGTCGCCGAATGCCGCGCCGCGGCTGACTTCTGACAGGGCCAAGGCGTGGCCGGACCCTGCGGCGACAACGTCAAGCGCGCCGCTGGTCGTCCGTCGAAAGAGCTGGTTGGTCTGGTGATACGGATAGGGATCCTCAGCAAGTTGCTCGAGAGTCCGCACCGCGCCGTTGGCCACGAACAGATCGAGGTGCGTGTCATTGTCGTAATCGAACCATCCCGTGCCAAACCCGGTCATGGGCAGGGAATCAGATGCCAGACCGGCCGAATGGGTGTCGTCGTGAAACCAACCAGTCCCGTCGTTGCGGTACAGAGTATTCGATTCGCCGGTCAGATGGGAGACAAAGATGTCATCGTCGCCGTCCTCGTCCACGTCGGCCACCGCCACGCCCATGCCCGCCTCGGGTTGGCCCACCGCATTCAAGGCCGCCCCGGCCATCAGCGCTCGGTTGTCGAACGTACCGTCCCCGCGATTCATCCACAAAAGGTTGGGTCCGCCGTCGTTGGCGACGTAGATATCGATCCAGCCGTCGCCGTCAAAATCGCCGCTGGCTATACCCAGTCCGCTGCCGGTGGAGGCGGCGATGCCCGCGGACCATGTGACGTTCTCGAAGGTGCCGTCGCCGCGATTGCGATACAGGATGTCGCCCACCGGTTCGTAGCTGATTGGATTGCAGTAGTCGCGAGCGCCGGCCGGGGTATAGCATCGTTTGTTGTTTCGCACCGTGAAGTTGACGTAGTTCACCACGTACAAGTCCAGGAATCCATCTCCATCGTAATCGAAGAACGCGGCGCTGGAGGCCCACGACGCGTCGCCGACGCCGGCGGTGGAGGTGATGTCGGAGAACGTGCCGTCGCCGTTGTTGAGGTAGAGTACGTTGGGGCCGACATTGCCGACGAAGAGATCCGCGTCTCCGTCGTTGTCCATGTCGCCGACGGCGCAGCCCATTCCGAAACGGGCATCACCTACCCCGGCTTCATCGGTCACGTCGGTGAAGGAGAGCGCCCACCCGCCACCGGCATCCATACGTAGGTCGTTGCGATAGAGCCTGTTGGTAGGCCCTCCCGGGGGTGGAGACGGAATGGAATAGGTTTCAAGGTGATCGGCGGCAGCCAGGGTCGAGCCTTGCACGGCATAAACATCCAAATCGCCATCGCCGTCGTAGTCGAACAACGCGCAACCGGAGCCCATGATCTCCGGAAAGTAGAACTCGCCGGTGGCGCCGGTGACGTGTTGGAAGGCAAGCCCGACTTGGGCGGTGACATCGACAAACGGCGGGCGCGAAGGTGTGGCGCCACCGCTCGTTTTCGAGACCTCTTGCGAACCCACTGGGCTCCGGGCGCGAGACTCCTTGCTTACGTTCCGAGACTGCCGCGACGTGTCGGATCCGCGTTCGCATCCGCCGGCCCAGAGACACGCCAGCGAAACACCAGCCAGTAGGATGACCGGCGAATCGCCGAGTCGCCGGCGAGCGGGCGTCGCAGGCTTGCGGGTTGCCCCGCAGACTTCGGCGTGACGATACACTAGGTCGCCTTCCCCGTAGTCGGTTGTACGTTGTCGACGATTCTGTTGCCCAGGTCGCTGAGGGCGAAGCGAACGTCGGCGCCGAGCCAGCACTTGCGGACGCTCGTATTCCGGTCCGCGGGAACGACCACCGGGAGGTCAACGCCGCCATAGCGGGCGATGGTCTCGGGGTTCATCTCCTCGGCCAGCGTGGCTTCGTGGGGTCGGTAACGATTCAACACGACGGCCCAAACGTTCAACCCAGCTTGGCGAGCCAGTTCAATCGCACCGAGCGTGGAGTGGATGTCGTCCGCGTCCGCCGGGCTCACCAGAACGATCGGAGTCTCCCACTCGCGGATCATATCAATAAACCGGCGGTGGGCGGCGATGGGCTCGAATAGGCTGCCGACACCCTCGATGAGGACGACGTCCGCCTGGGCCGACACTTGCTGGCGGGCGGCCTCGATCGCATCTTCGTCCACCGGTCGGCCTTCTCGCCGGGCACACTCAGCCACGATCAGGCGAGCGCGATAACAGATCGGATTGACCGTGGCCAGGTCGTTCGACGTATCCGCCCAATGGGCCAGGAACTCGGCATCGGCGGCGCGGAGCCCGTGACGCGTTCGACGGCATCCGGTGGCGATGGGCTTGAACACGCCTACGCGCATTCCCCGGCGCCGAGCATGATCGGCCAATGCCCCACCCACGACGGTCTCGCCCGCCCCCGGTCGCGTGCCGACGATGCACACCGTCC
>JADFPW010000261.1 GCA_022562105.1 Planctomycetota bacterium | reverse complement strand
CGAATCCGAGCCTCCCACCTTCTGCAACCGCGTGCTCATGGAGCACGACCCCCATCAGGTGATCGAGGGCATCATCCTCGCCGGCTTCGCAACGCGGGCGCAGATCGCCTACGTCTACATGCGTGTGGAGTTCCACGAACAGTTTCACATCCTGCAAAATGCGTTGGACGAAGCATACGCCGTCGGCTTGCTGGGCAAGAACATCCTGGGCAGCGGGTACGATCTGGAATGCTACATCCACCGCGGTGCGGGGGCGTACGTGTGCGGCGAGGAAACGGGTCTGATCGAGTCGATCGAGGGTAAGCGCGGCTACCCGCGCATCAAGCCGCCGTTTCCCGCGGTCGAGGGGTTGTTCCACCAGCCGACGGTGGTCAACAACGTCGAAACCCTCGCGTGCCTGCCGCACATTATGGTCCGCGGGGCGGATTGGTTCCTGAGCGTGGGCCCTGAAGGCAGCAATGGGCCGAAGTTGTTCTGTATCAGCGGTCCGGTGAATCGACCCGGATGCTACGAATCCACCATGGACCTCACGGTGCGCGAGTTGATTGAAGATCCCCGCTTCGGCGGCGGCATGCTCAGCGGCAAGAGGGTCAAGGCCGTCCTGCCCGGCGGCATTTCCATGGGCATCCTGACCGCCGACGAGTTGGACATGAAGATGGACTTCGTCGATCCACGCAACTACGGGTTACTCGGCTTGGGCACGGCGGCTGCGGTGGTCATCGATGAGGACACGGATATCCGCCTGGTGTTGGCCAACATGGCCCGGTTCTTTGCCCACGAATCGTGTGGGCAGTGTACGCAGTGTCGTGAGGGTACGACGTGGATGCACAAGATGGCCTCTCGATTGGCGTTGGGCGCCGGGCGAATGGAGGATCTGGATCTGCTGTTGGAGGTGCCCGACACGATGGGTATGATGCCCGGGCTGAGCATTTGCGGGTTGGCCGATGGGGCAGCGTTTGCCATTAAGACCACGGTGAAGAAGTTCCGTAGCGAGTTGGAAGAGCGAATTCGAGAACAGGACGGTGCGGCAGCGAAACGCGTCCTCGCGGTGTTGAATTGATGCACGGTTGGCACTGGGAATAGTCGGTAGGTCATGGCCACAATCACCATCGATGGACAACAGGCCGAGTGCCGCGAGGGTATCTCTGCGCTGCAAGCGGCGTTGGAGGCCGGGCTGGATATTCCGCACTACTGCTACCATCCGGGCCTGAAGGTAGTGGCGTCCTGTCGGCTGTGTCTGATGGAAATGCAGCTTCCACACCCCAAGACGGGCGAAATGGGATGGGCGCCGAAGATGCAGCCATCCTGTCAGACTCCGGTACGCGACGGCATGATCATTCGATTTGAGTCGGATCGCGTTCGCGAGAATATCCGGGCCACCATGGAAGCGTACCTGCTCAATCATCCGCTGGATTGTCCGGTATGCGATCAGGCGGGCGAGTGCTACCTGCAAGACTACAGCATGCGTTTCGGCCGGGCCTCATCGCGATTCGTCGATGCCAAGACGGTCATGCCCAAGAAGGAAATGGGGCCTCGGACGTTGCTCTATGCGGATCGGTGCGTGCTCTGTTCACGATGTGTACGCTTCACCGAGGAAATCTCGGGCACCGCGGAACTCTGTGTAGTCAGCCGAGGGGCGCGAAGCGAAGTCGACGCGTTTCCCGGGCTGCCGCTGGACAATCCACTCCAGGGAAACGTGGTGGACATTTGCCCGGTCGGCGCCCTGCTGGACAAGGATTTCCTCTTCACCGAGCGGGTATGGAACCTCAAGAGTACGCCCTCCATCTGCCCGGGATGCAGCACCGGATGTGCGATCAACGTGGACACATCCGATGGTCGGGTCAAGCGCCTCAAACCGCGCTTCAATCCGGGAGTCAACGATTGGTGGATATGCGACGACGGGCGTTTCGGATATGCATACGTGCATGACCAGCGCCGCTTGACGCAGCCACTAACGCGCCGCGGGCGGGACGTTTCATCGCCGCTGTGGGAGGAGATCCCGTCTCTGGTGCGCGTTCGCCTGGAGAATGAGGCAACCGAGCACGGTTCGGAGAAGATAGCGGCCGTGGTGTCGCCGATGATGTCATGCGAAGAGGCGTGGCTGCTCGTACAGTTCGTACGGCAGGTAGCCCCGGATTCGGTTCTGGTGATGGGGCACCTGCCATCGGAGGGTGAGGAGCGGAGATTCCCGGTCGGATCCACTAATGGGCAGGCCAAGTTTGTCATTCAGGCTGAACGCTGTCCGAACCGGCGCGGGGTGGAGTTAATTCTGGCCAATGCGGGCGGTTCGGTGATTGACTTCGCCGCATTTGTGGAGCGGGCGGGATCGGGCGACTTTGCGGCCGCCTGGATCAGCGGAGGATATTCGGGTGAGTGGATCACCAAAGAGTGGGCCAAAGCGATGGTCAAGATCCCCCTGATCGTCGCCCATGACCTGTTTCCCAGCGCGTTGACCGAGGCCGCCGCCGTGATTCTGCCGGCCTGTCCGTTCGTCGAGCGCGAGGGCAGTTTCATGAACCACGCCGGGCGATTGCAGACGTTCCGACGGGCGTTGACTCCGCTAAGCGGTTGCCGACAGGATGGCCAGTTCCTGGCCGAGCTGGCTGGGCACGAAGGACTGTATAACGGCCGGCGAATCAGGGAACTGATGGCCGCCGGAATGGCGGAGTTTTCAGAGATTTCGGATCCGCCGCCGAAACCGGTCCATCAGCATTAGTATGGTGGCTCGGAATAATCGCGACAAGCTGAGTCGCCACCGTGAGAATGGCTCGGGTGGCCCCGTTCCCTGACGGTCGCGGCTCGGACAAGGATACGTTTCGGTTTCGATGAAACGCTACGCTAGGAATGGACCAGAAGCGCAATAGGCATGTTTGACTTCTTTTGCACACAATTCGGTTTCAGCCTGCTGCTGGCCGCCACGGTGTTTGGGGCCATCATGGGTACGGTGGCCTACTGCATCTACTTCGAGCGGCGCATTTCGGCGTGGATCCAGGATCGGCACGGCCCCAATCGGGTCGGCCCGTGGGGGTTATTGCAGCCGATAGCCGATGGACTCAAGTTCATTCTCAAGGAGGACATCATCCCGGGGCGGGTGGATCGCCCGCTGTTTATCCTCGCTCCCTGCCTCATCTTCATCGTATCGATGATCATGTTTGTGGTCATTCCGTGGGGCGGACAGGTGGATCTCGGCGGGCCCGAGTTGATCAACGTGCAGGTGGCCAATCCGGACATTGGCTTGCTTTATGTACTGGGCATCGCGTCCATGGGAATCTACGGCGTTGTTCTTGGGGGTTGGGCGAGCAACAACAAGTACTCCCAATTCGGCGCCATGCGGGCCGCCGCTCAGATGCTCAGCTACGAGATTCCCATGGGCCTAGCCATTCTGGTGGTGGTCCTGGTCACCGGTGAGGTTCGCCTGGAGGAGATACTACTCGCTCAGGTGGGCACGGGAACCAGCGCGATCGGTGACGCCATCCCACATTACTGGAATATTCTGCTACATCCGCTGGCGTTCATGATCCTGTTGATTACGGTCTTTGCCGAGTCGAACCGAACGCCATTCGATGTGGCCGAGGCGGAGCAGGAATTGGTAGGCGGGTATCACACCGAATACAGTGCCATGAAGTTCGCCCTGTTCTTCCTGGCGGAGTACGCCCACATGATCACGGCCAGCGCATTCATCGCCGTGTTGTTCCTGGGTGGGTGGCATCTGCCGTTCGTGCCCGGATTGCAGCCGGGCGATACTTCGGTGGCGGCCATGGGGTTCAAGATGCTCATTTTGGGCGTCAAAATTGCGGGGTTCCTCTTCTTCTTCATGCTGGTGCGATGGACGGTGCCGCGGTTTCGGTTCGATCAAATCATGCGTTTGGCGTGGAAGGGGTTGGTGCCGATGAGCATGGGGTTGGTGGCCCTGGCGGCCGTTTTGGTCTACGCAGGGAAGCAGCACTCGGTGGCGTGGTCGTTGTCGGGCAACGCGATCGTCCTGTTGTTGACCATCGCCGTAGCGGCGAGCACCAGACAACCGGTTACCGGTCGGCAGGCGAACATGCCCGCTCTACCGGCGACGGCGGCCGGGGCGTAGGGGGATGTCACTGATGACTTGTACGCTGTCGCGCGTGGAATGCCGGGTTGGGTGGCACGCGTAACCGAGACACGAGCACTGGGATGAAAGACGAAGACGTCATCGTAATCGAGCAGCCCAAACTTGGGGCGCTGGAACGGCTTTACATCCCGCAGATCATAGGCGGGTTGGCGGTCACCATGCGCCACATGTTGAGCGTTCCGGCGATCACGGTGCAGTATCCGGAAGAGAAGCGAGAGGTCCGCGTCGAGAACTATCGCGGCGTCCATCGACTCAACAAGGAGACCTACGTCAACGCCGAGGGCGAGACCAGCGAGCGGGTGGCTTGCGTGGCGTGCTACATGTGCTCGACGGCGTGCCCGGCGCACTGCATCCACATCGAGGCGGCTGAATCGCCGTGGGATGATCGCGAGAAGTACCCTGCCAAGTTCGACATCGACGAGCTGCGTTGCATCTACTGCGGCATGTGCGAGGAGGCCTGCCCGGTGGACGCGATCGAGCTGACCCCGCACTACGAGTTGGTCGGACGCACGCGAGACGAGATGGTATTTGACAAGGCCAAGCTCTTGGACGTATTCGATCGCACCAAGGACGAGAAGCCGCGCAAGGAGCCTCGCATCACCGGCTATCCGGGGACAGGCGGTCCTGATGCGGTTCACACGCAGATCGGGATCAGCGAGCATTGAACGAGACCGTGGCCTGGATCATCTACGCGCTCTTCGCCCTGGGGGGAGCGGGTCTGTATCTGGCCCTGCCGCGAACGGGGCGATCAACGCGTGCAGCCGGCGCCATCATCGGGTTAAGCGCCGTCGCGGCGCTGCTGGCGCTGATGGCCGGCACCTGGGCCGTCCCGGGCACACACAACGGGTATTTTCTGCTCTTTGCCGGGGTAGCCATCGTCGGCAGTGCCCGCGTGGTTACCCACCGCAATCCGGTCTACAGCGCCGTCTACTTCGTACTCGTGGTGGTGGCGGTGGCCATGATCATGGTGCTGCAGATGGCTGAGTTCCTGGCCATCGCCATCATCATCATCTATGCCGGAGCCATCCTGGTGACCTACGTGTTTGTCATCATGCTCGCCCAGCAACACGGCGACACAGCCTGCGATCGGCGGGCGCGCGAGCCGTTTGGTGCGGTGTTGGTGGCGTTCGTGTTGACCGCAGCGGTGACCGGTCGGGTGGCGGAATTGCCCACCGGCCAGGTGCCCGGACATCCGATCCACCCGATTCTGGTGTCCGATTCCGGCCTGCCGGTCGAACAGGCAGCGGTGGGCAACGTGACCGCCATCGGCCAAGCATTGTTGACTCGATACGTGGTGGCGTTGGAAATCGCCGGCGTCCTGCTGCTGGTAGCCATGGTGGGAGCGATTGCCCTGGCCAAGAAAGAGATTCCGCCTGACGAATCGGCGGTCAAGCAACGACCGCTCGGCGAGGCGGGTCGGGAAGTGGAACCGTTCTGATGCCCGGTATGGAACAGCATGTCATCCTAGGAGCCGTCCTCTTTGCGTTGGGGATGGTTGGGTTTCTGGCTCGGCGCAACCTGATCGTCATGTTCCTGTCCACCGAGATCATGTTCCAGGGTGTGTTGATAAACCTGGTGGCCATGGGACGACTGCACCGGCATCTGGACGGTCAGGTGTTTGCGTTGTTCCTGCTGGTCATTGCCGCGGTCGAGGCGGGACTGGCGTTGGGTTTGGTGGTTCTGCTTTACAGACGCAAGCACTCGCTCGATAGCGAGGCGTGGTCGGTGATGCGAGGCTGATGTCTGAATCGTTGATCCAGAATTGGGGAATCGCCATTCTCCTACTCCCGCTCGCGGGGGCGGCGATCATTGCTGCGTTGGGGCGACCCGTGCTGCGCGGGGCCAGTCATTGGCCGGCCATCCTGGGCGTCGGTGGAGCGGCGTTCGGCGCGTTTGCGATCCTGAGCCATGTGATGTCCGCGGGCGACGAGGCCCACGGCGTTACCGTGGCCGTCTACCAGTGGATCGCCGTCGATGCGGACTCGTGGTTCAACGTGGAGTTCTGGGTCGATCCGCTGACCGCGATCATGCTGGTCACGGTGACGTTCGTATCGCTGCTGGTGGTCATCTATTCACGCGACTACATGCGGCACCACGACGAACCGGAACGCGGATACGAGCGGTTCTTCGCCTTCCTGGCCCTGTTTGTCTTTTCCATGTGCACCCTGGTGCTGGCCGGCAACTTCCTATTGCTCTACCTGGGCTGGGAGTTGGTCGGCTTGTGCAGCTACCTGTTGATCGGCTTCTATTACCAAAAGCC
>JADFPW010000260.1 GCA_022562105.1 Planctomycetota bacterium | reverse complement strand
GCACCTCGTCGACCACCACGCCCGTGGCCGACGAATCGTACCCGCGGATCAGACGTGGTCAATCATCGTCGGGGTTCCGTGAATAGCGGAGCAACTGTTCTCCGGGATCGGCCAATGATCCGTCCAGTTCAGCGTGATCGCCCGGATAGACCCCTATCGAAAAGAAAGAGCCCGCTCGTCCCGGCAAACCGGGACGAGCGGGCTGTCTGTTAGCGTCGTATTCTTCGAACCCGGTGCCGGCCACTCGCCGCCAAGGCGGCAAGTCCAATCCGGCCCGAGTCCATCAAGTCTACTCGACGATATCTGCCAGGCTCCGCGGCGCCAGTTGGTAACCGCTGTCAAACGGATCCGAGCAATCGAACTGGCCGAGGATGCCCGTAATGGTCACCAGCCCGGTGGGAATGATCGTCCCCACCATGTCGAGATCACCGGTGGAGATCCGCACGGTGGCCTGATGGATGGGGGCGTCCGCAGGGATTTCAACGATGTAGTTCACCCCGCCGGAGAACGTGGCCACGCCGTCGCCGTCCAGGAAGAACACGGGCTCGAGCACCACCACTTTGCTCTCCAGGGCCTCGGCCGTTGCGCTTCCGTCCTGCATGTCCGCGACGGTGATCGCGACTGGATCCTTCGCCCCGGCCTCATCTACGACCAGGGTGATGGCGAAGGGCTCCGATACCTCGGACAGGCCACAGAAGAAATTGGTGACCGCCACGAGGTCGATCTCGTCATCCTCGTCGGCGACGGCCAACAGGGCGTCGATTTCCGCGTCACCGCTGAACACGGCGAGCGCGCCGGTGTCATCTTGCAACTGGAAGTTCTTGACCCCGCCGCCAACCAGATCAGTCGTCGAGGTAATGGTCACTCCGCAGAGGTTGACCTTGACATCTACCGCCAGCGCTCGCACTTCCGCCACGGTCGAGCAGGGGATCGAGCAGTCGACGCCCTTGTCGGCGCAGGAGGTCCCGCTACCCTCGAAGTTTCCTTGGGCGTCGGCGCACTCCTGGAAGGTCAGGTCCGAACACTCCCCAGCCACACAGCAGGCCCCGGGAACCGCCACGCACTCGGTCGTGTCGCAGTCGGTGTCATCGCCCTGGTACTCATTGCCGGCGTCAAGACAGTCGGCCTCGGTTATTTCCGTGCATTCGCCTTCCGGGCTGCAACAGGCCCCGGTCGGAGCGCAGGCGTTCAGCTCGCCAGGCGTATCGAAGTCCAGCGGACTGAACAGACCAACCAACCAATCGCCGGAGCAGTCTTCGCAACGATACCCGTGGGCGGGTACGAACGAGCCATCCGGCCCTATCGTGGTGTCGCAGTAGAGCAGGTCGCCGGAGTCCACGCTCTCGACGAGCCCGATGCAGTCGACAATGGCGCTCCACGGTTCCGAATCCAGCACGCCGTCATCGTCGATGTCCAAGTCGTCTCCGTCAGCGCCGGTAAAATCGCGCACCAGCAGGTGGGTGACGTTGTCGCTGCCCTCGAAGTTGAGGGTGGTAATCAGATCCGGCGTCGCTCCGTTGAGGGTAAACGTATCTTCGGCGGCGAAGAACAGCCCATCGGCCGGGATGGTGCTCCCGGTCAGATCGACCACCGCTTCGATGACGCCGCTGCCCGGGTCATTATCACCAGGATCGCCGATGACCAGATAGGTCAACCCGTCGAGAGACGCATCCGCACCGCCGCACAGCTCGAAGTACTGGTCGTCGTCGGCGCCGGATTGGGCGATTCGAAGCTCGTTAATGGTTATGGGGGTCGTGGGTTTCTCGAGGACGGCGTCGAAGGAGTCGCCGGCGATGACGTTGTCGATCTCTTGCATACCGGTGTAGTCGCTGCCCTGGCGCAGGGCGACTGAGGCGATCAAGGTTCCCGTGGACGAGCCGGTATGCGAGATGCTCGGGCTCGCCTCGTTCTCCGGATCGAGCCACAACTGACTCTCACCGGTGCCGGCGTCCCACGAAACCACCACCCGGTAGGTGGTGTCGAACGACAGGTTATCCGCCCAAGTGGCCCCGCCGCCGAGCCCGCTGCTGTCGGCATTGATGGCCAGACCGTAGTCCCCGCCGCCTGCGCAGATTGTGCAATTCACCGGCGGGTTGCACAACCCGAACCGAGCCAGGACGTACCCGCTGTCCAGCGGATCGATGGCCCCGTCGCAGTTCACGTCGTATACGCAATTCTCGCCGTCATTCGCACACGGGTCCAAGCCGAACCGAGCCAGGATAGCGCCGGAGTCGAGCGGATCAACGTCGCCGCTGCCATTCACGTCGCCGTCGCACAATGCGTCGCTCTCACAGCTAGCGGGCGCCACCACGCCGGTGCGGGCCCGGAAGCTGAAGCCCTCGTCTTTGAGGTGGAAGAAGTACATGCCGTTCGAATCGACGTTGACGATGTCGGCATTGTCGGCGGCCGGCAGGTTCAGGTCGAACGCGGCGTAGGTCTTGTCGGTCTCGCCCTGGGCGGCAAAGGCCAGGTTCACATCCTCACCGCTGCCGCTGCTCTGCTCCAGCGTAGCCACCGAGCCGTCCGCCATGACCACCTTGTTGCCCGCCCCACTGTGGGCCACCCAACCGTTGTCGGTGAGGGCCCCCGTGTAGTCGAACTGGTCAATGACAAATAGGCCTACGGAGGGTTTCTCGACGACGTCGTCGAACGACTCGCCGACGATGACGTTGTCGATTAGCTGCATGCCGATGTAGTCGCTGCCTTGGCGCAGGGCGACGGAGTCGATCAAGGTTCCCGTGGACCCACCCGTGTGGGCGATGCTCGTATCCCCCTCGACCACCGGATCGACCCACAACTGACTTTCGCCGGTGCCGGCGTCCCACGAGATCACCACACGGTAGGTGGTGTCGAACGAAAGATCGGTGGCCCAAGTGGCCCCACCGCCGAGTCCGCTGCTATCGGCGTTGATGGCCAGGCCATAGTCCCCGCCACCCGTTGGTGCTACCACGCCCGTGCGAGCCCGGAAACTGAAGGCGGCATCCTTGAGGTGGAAGAAGTACATGCCGTTGCCATCGACGTTGACGATGTCGGCATTGTCGGCGGCCGGCAGGTTGAGGTCGAACGCGGCGTAGGTCTTGTCGGTCGCCATCTGGGCCGCAAAGGCCAAGTTCACGTCCTCACCGCTGCCGCTGCTCTGCTCCAGCGTGGCCACCACGCCGTCCGCCATAATCACCTTGTTGCCCGCCCCGCTGTGGGCGACCCAGCCGTTGTCGGTGAGCGCCCCCGTGTAGTCGAACTGGTCGATCGTCAATACGCCCGCACTTGCTGTGCCGGCAAACGTCGCCAGGGCCACCCCCGTGGTCACGATCCGTAGAAACCCTCTCATGGTTCTTTCCTCCAATGGGACTTATGTGTCCTATTCCTCCGAAATGCGTCCTGCACCCCCACAATCCGTCGCAGCAGGCTGCGATGTCCTGGCACGGGCGCCTACCCGGCGAACGGCGGCCCTCTGTGCATCCGCCGAGTCGCAACTCTACGTTCTGTCATTGGCATGCGAGAGAGGGGGGGCGGCTCAGATTCAGCCTTGGAGCCCTTGCTTCCACCTCCTCCACCTGCAACCCCTATTGTACCTGGACAGCCGCGAAACGAAAAGGGCAAAATCCGCGGAAAAGGACGGCCGGAACAGGACGGAAACTGCCCGGCGCGAGGCGGCGGCCATGGCGTATGGCGAGCCGTCAGTCCCGAATGGAGATACGACGGACCAAACCCGCCGGATGGCTGGCCCTGCGTCGGAAGCAGTACGGGGCGGGCGGGAAGCTCTCGATGGGACGGAGCCGTCTGATTATCGGGCTCTGTTCCGCTCGCGGACATGGCGGGCCGCCCGGTGGTGTACGCTTCGGCTGCCAAGCGGCCGGTAGCGATAGTCGCAGGCAGCGGGGTGAACAGTGTGTTGGAACGGGCGGGAAATGCTGAGTCGGGGGCCGAGTAACGATCTCGTTGTTGTCATAGGCGATCCTCTTTCGGGGGACTATCGGACGTTCCGCGGCCTCGGCACCGTTTGCCCGGCCGCGGTGGTGTCCGATCGGGAGCACAGCCGGAGACATACAATACAAATCCGCGAACGCAAACTTGCCCGGTGCAAGGCACGCTTCCGAAGTCGCTCAGGGTACAGCGGCGCAATCGTCAATACCGGGAGCGTCAGCGAGCGGCCGTGGGCGAGCTGCCGCCCGGCGGGGCCAACCAGGCGGAGTGCAGGATCGCCAGGAGCTGGATGGCCAGGCTGACGGCGTAGGCCCCGCCGGCGACCATCAGCATGATTAGAAACCCCTCGCTGAACCGAGCCAACCACCAACTAGCGAAGTCGAAGACCAGGGCCAGCATGGGTACCGGGCCGACAAGTCGCCCCAGTCGCACGGGAAAGTCCGCCGTCAAGAATAGGACGTACACGATCAGGGTGAACACCGGGATGCTGAGCATGTGGACGTGGGTGATCAGCACCAGATGGGCGATGGTTTGTGGTCCGATCATTCTCACGCCCGGTTTGGCGTCGGCGTCGGCAGATTCGCTCAGCTGCGGACGTGCCATCAGGGCGACCAGTTGATAGTCCACCTCGAAGATGTCCGGTCCGTAGGGAGTGTCGGCCTTCTCGCCGTCCTCGGCGTTGTGGCATCGCAGGCAACGGCGGGCGATCACGCGACGCGGAGCCACGCCCGACGGTTCGCCGGCTGGCGGTGAGTCGAACGTCGATTCAGGGGCTCCACTCTCCAACCAAGCCACCAGCGAGGTGATTTCCGGCAGCCCACCCTGTTCCAGATTTTTTCGCATATCCCCACCGGGGCGGACCATATCGAGCATCCTGGACGTGGCCACCGGCGACCCGGTCTCGTCGGCTGGAACCTCTATTCCGTGATAGATAATCCGCAAGTCGTCAAACGTCAGGCCTACCTTGCCGTCGGCCAAGTGATGTCGGTGGTAGATATTGGCCTGGGCGAACAGAAACCCTACGCCGATCAGGGCGATGAAGACGCTGACCACCAGCCGCACGGAAGCGGGCAGATCGCGGAGGCGGAACATGGCGGGGACTAGCTGTGGCATCCGTTCTTCCGGGGTCATCCTGGAGCAACCGCTCCCCAGCACCCGCGACGGTACGTCGGACTCTAGCCTGGAGCAACTCCCGCACGCCGGCACGGAACTCCGCGGGAGCGCCACGCCGACCGCTGGCGGAGGCCGCAGGTCCGGTGGTTTCCGTGCCCCCAGGTCACTAGACTTCGGTATCGGGTCCACCCCGGGCGGATTCCTGGGGTGCTGACCATGTGACCTGGAACGCCTATCTGACACCGGCCGTGGGCCGTCCGGGCCGATGATCGCGCGTGACGGCTACCGCGACGCGTCCCGAGTAGAACGCAGTGCCTTGACCCAGGGAGTATGCCAATGAGACTTCGCCTGTTTCAAGTGGATGCGTTTACGGATCGCGTGTTCGGTGGCAACCCGGCGGCGGTCGTTCCGTTGGATGCGTGGTTGCCCGATCACACCCTGCAATCCATCGCCTTGGAGAACAATCTTTCCGAGACGGCGTTCTTCGTCGGCGACAACGATGCCGAGACCGACTTTCACCTGCGCTGGTTCACACCGGCCATCGAGGTGGATCTGTGCGGCCACGCGACGGTAGCCGCCGCCCATGTGCTGTTCACACATCTCGACTGGCAGCGGTCGGACGTGCGGTTCGAGACACAAAGTGGTTTGGTGTCATGCCGATCGGAATCCGGCCGACTGGTTCTCGACTTTCCGGCTCGACCTGGAAAACCCGCAGATGTCACAGAGCAGATTGTCGATGCCCTCGGTGGATCGCCCGTCGAGGTTCGTACGGCGGACAACCTCCTGGTCGTCTATTCTTCTGAGGCCGAGCTTGCCAGCCTAACGCCAGACGTGAAGACGGTAGCCGCCCTGGACGCTCCCGGCGTCATCGTCACCGCCCCAGGCGACGCGGATGGTGTCGATTTCGTATCCCGATACTTCGCTCCGCGTGCCGGAATCGACGAAGACCCGGTCACCGGGTCGGCTCACTGCATGCTCGTGCCGTATTGGGCGGAGCGCCTCGGCAAGTGCGATCTGCACGCCCGGCAAATCTCATCGCGGGGCGGCGAACTCTTCTGTCGCCATCGACCGGACGATGGCCGCGTGGACATCGCCGGCCGGGCCGTCACCTTTCTACAGGGCACGATCCAAGTGTAACAGCACAGGTGGACGGTTCCCCCGGGAGCGGCCGTGGGGTTCGCCCTCGAAACGGATCAACTCCACTTCGCCCGCCAGCACCCTCCGCTCCGTGAAAAGTGGCTCGGCGTGTTCGACGGGGCGGTGTAAGTCCTGCTCGTACAGGGCTACGGACACGGTCCAAATCGGGCCAGGACGAAGCCGACGTCCAGCGGATCGACCAGGCCGTCGCTGTTCATGTCGGCGGTGTCGCAATCCGAATCGCCGGCGCCGACGTCGCAGCCGAAGCGGGCCAGGACAAAGCCGGAGTCGAG
>JADFPW010000259.1 GCA_022562105.1 Planctomycetota bacterium | reverse complement strand
CTTGGAATTGCTCGGCAACGGGATTGGCGATACGGCGGCCATCACCTGCGTCCAGGGAAGTGTGGTCCATGACGCCGCCTCACGCTACCGCGACGAGCACAACCGGGTCGGTACAACCGCTGCCACAGTGTGCATACCCAGCGAAGTACTGATCCTCGATTTTCTCATTCGCGAGGACACCTTCGGACCGATCACGCCGCAGGCGGCGGTCTACGGCCAGCTTCCGGGGATGACGCCTCAGCCGGTCTCCAACCCAGAACGCCATCGGCTCGCCTTGGATGAATCGGTGATCTACCTGGGCAAGGGACCTTCGGTCCTGCATTCGCCGGATGTTCCCAAGTATCCCGATATGGCCCGCTACGTTTTCGACCGGCTCGGCTGGGATGGCGAACGCTTTGACGTCTATCGGTGTCGTATCGAATACCCGGTGGTGCCTTCGGAGGTTATAATTCGCCACGACATGCCCGACCCCCCTGGCGCCTGACCGGCGGAACTCGCCTGCGCTGTCATCGGGTCTTTGATATGTGGGGATTGGGTCGTCGAGCTAGCTCGAGGCTTCGACTATGGCACCCGTCTGTATGAGTGGACAATGCTCGTGCTTCGGCTCGGAGCGGTCCCCACGCGAGTAACCATCGGCGTAGGCCATTGGCTCATTACAACTCGCTGGGAGTTTGGCCGCCCTGCACGCCTAGATACCGTCGCCAGGGCGGCCGCTTTCTATGGACAGTCGCCGAAGCGGGCTAATACGAAACCGCTGTCCAGCGGATCGACGGCCCCGTCGCCGTTCTGGTCGGCCGCGTCGCAGCTTGGATCCCCGGTGCCCACCGGACAGCCGAAGCGGGCGAGTACGAAGCCGCTGTCCAGCGGATCGACCATCCCGTCGCCGTTGGCGTCTCCCTCACATGGAGCCGGTGCAGCTTTCGCGGCATTGAGGCTGAAGATCTCGATCGGGTTGATCTCGCCGTTGCCGCTACCATCGATTATGAACATACGGGTCACGGATACGATACCCATGACGTCGTGCAGCATGTCCAGATCGAAGTAATACAGGGTGGTGGAGTTGGGTGCGGACAACACTTCCAGCGGATCGAGGTCGGCTCCTTCGAGGCCACCGCTGTAGCTAAGAAAGATGAACTCTCCGGTGACGACCGTGGCGTCAGGCTCAGTCTGACCCACCTCGAACACGAGACCGAAATCGTCGGTAGCCCCCGTCTCGACAGTTCCGTCGAGCCTCATGTTGGTGTCCACCAAGACCAGTTCGAAGGTGCGCGACGTGGAAGCGCCGGTCAGCCCGCTGCCCGGGTCACCCATCGTCCCTTTGGCGTCTGCGAAATGCACGATTTCCGTCGGGGTGAAGGTTCCGCCGGTGGTAAACGTCTCCGGGAATTGATGATCACCGGTGTGATCGACTTCGAGCGCCGCGACGAGTGTTTGTTCATCGTTGAAGCTCTCATCATAGGTGAGCGCGCCGCTGCGAACCTCGGCGGAATCCAGAACCGTTTGCACCAGATTGTCCAAGCCGGCCGGCGAGGGTACGTTGATGAAGTTTTCCGGAACTTCGGGCATGTCGTCGTCAAGGGGGATGACGACAAAGGGGTTCTCGAGATCGGTCAACGGGTTTAGAAGGATCAGCCCGTTGCCGAACGAATCCCTGGCCAAATCACCGAAATTGGCCACCAGGAAATCGCCCAGAGAGCTGGCTAGTAGCTCGTTGAGCACCGGGTCGCCGATCGGAAGTCCCATGATTGCCGCCACCACCGTTCCCTGGAATGCAACACCGTTTTCGTCCTGGCCCGTTGTCGGATGGAGTACGGTCACATCGAAGCTAGTCATCTGAATGGGGTTGACCACTGGCGGGCCGCTGCTGGTTGCGGTCAGTTCTACCGTGGCCTCGGCCGTCGATCCGTCGGCCGTTCCCACCGGAACGTCAATCTCGACCGCAGGATACGCTACGGTTTGCGGGCCGATGTCGGTAGCCGCCGGGCCGCCGCCGAACGTCGCCACCGACGGATCGCTCGACGATCCGGGCAGGGCAACCACATCCAAGGATGACCCGCCGATGTTCGCGGCGTAGATTCCGGGTCGCCCCGTCGTTCCGCTCAGGACGGCGAAGCTGTTCTCCACCGGCTGCGATACGCCGAGTTCCGGTGCCGAGTTGGTCAGCACCACCCGCCCTGGCGTAGGGATGAACGGCCCTGTCGCGTCGATCAACTGGTAGGCGTTCTGGGCGTCGGCGACCGGATCATCGTTGTCGGGGGAATCGTCTTCACTGGTTTTGGGATCGTCGATCAGCGTCCGCGAGTAGCCGACGCCTAGCCCTTCGGCGATTTGGGGGACCATCATGCTGTAGGCGCCACCGTCCGGCAGGATGTCTTCCAAGTCGATGTCCAGGCCTGTTGGCGGATCGTAGGGTTGCTCGGTGACATCGAAGTCGCCGTCGTCGTTGGGCGCAAAACCGTCCAGAAAGCAGGAAACATCGAGCGGGTCCGCATCGGGCAGACCGGGATCGGCGCTTCCGTCCTCAGGAACGTGTTGGTCATCGAAGAGCTCCGCGTATCCGGGATCATCACGATTCACCAACAAGTACACTGCCGAGCCGTTCTGGATGATGCCGCTTCCCGTCTCGCCGGGCAGGTCGATCAAGGACTCGGCCGCCAAGGTCGGGAAGTTGGTGGTGCCGGAGAAGTGATGCCCGTTGATCGCCACAAAGACAAAGTCGTCGACACTGATCACGCCGCCGTTGATCAACGCGATACGGGAGTCGGGGTCGCCCCCAGCCAGGTCAAACGGTGGGTCGCCCTCATAGTCCACCCATCCGAGTACGACCACGCCGCTGGTGGGACGCTCGATGGCTCCATCCGTTATGCCGTTGGATGAATCCAAGTCGAACATGGGCAGGTCGAAACGGTAGTTGACCAACCCGGGTCCGGAACTCGATGAATCGCCCTCCACTTCGTAGAACGTCAGGCGCAGGGCGTCCTTGTTCAGGGCTGGGTCGAGGGCAGAGGCCGGGGGCAGATAAATCTCGATGTACTCCTGATGCAGGTTGGTCGGGTCGCGCCCCACGGGCCCGTCGTTAAGCCCAGGAGGGTTGTTGAACACCTCGGAAATCACCGGTGGGTCCGGGATCTGTGCGTTGGTGCCCGCGACCGCGATCCACAAGGTCACCACGCCGATCAATGAAAATACGATGGCCGTCTCGGCGCTCCCGCGGCGGTGGGGTAACGAAATGGGGCTCCCGGCGCGCTGGGACTTCCGGTCCGGTTCGAGGTTCGTGTTCATCGTCAATCTTCTTCCCCCCTCAGTTGAGTAGTGTCGCCGCCACCTTCCAAATCATCATCTTCCGGCTCGTCGTCGTCCGACTCACCGCCTGGCCCTCGGATTCCGTGATCTTCCGCGCAATCCTCGTAGTCGTCGCACACAAGAAGTTCGAGGGCATCGACGTTGTCAGCCGGGCGCCCTAGACCGAGGCTGGCAGCCGACGCAAACAGCACGGGTGATTCGCCCGCCGCCACCAGGTAAACGTCCGCCGCAGGCGCGATCTCGCTGGCTCCTGGAATAGTCGCCAGCGAGGGCGATCCGGGAGCGAGCGAAAACAAGACCTGATCGGAACCCTGGAACACGCCGTCCGAGTTGGTGTCGAAGACGATCAACGCATCGATATCGTCTTCCTGCTGCAAGCCCAGGTCGGAGAAGGAGGCAAAAAGGAACACCTGGTTCTGGCTGGGGATGGCTGCCAGGATGTGAGCGCCGCTCGGTTCGTCCAGAAAGGGTAACGTGCTCAATGACGGGGAGTCGCCCGTGGCTGAGTAGTACACCATCTCAGTGGAGAATCGGGCCGTGGCGTCCACTTCGTCTTGAGCCTGCGGGAAGCCACGGTGACGTGCGCTGGTGGGCGGTAAGGCGGCGAAGTCCACGCCGCCTTCGTCGTAGTTATTGCGGACCAACACGTTGTTGGGCAGGCCGGTGTCCTCTCCATCGTCCAACTCATACAACGTAGTTGACATGAACTGGTCGCCGGCCTGCTGACCGCGTACGGCTTGGTGCCTCGAATTGAAGGGAACTCCCTCCTCCACCAGATCCGAATCCGGTCCAACGACCCCCAGGGTCGCGGCGTCGACGGAGAAGAGAAGGGCAAACAATTCCTCCCCATCCAGGGCTATGTTGTCCGATGCCAAGGCGTCAAGATCGTCGCCGGGGAGACCGAATCCAAGCAATGCACCTTCCACGCCAATGTCGGGTACAGGCTGACTCAGCACCAGGCACGCGTCGGCCGTTACAAATCCCGCCTCAACCGTGGGGGAAGCCCGCGAAAACGAGTAGGTCGGGGCCGGAAGCGGATCGTCCGGCGGAGCGGCCAGGGTGCTGCTCACCCAGACCGTGGGCATGAGCAGCAAGACCGAGCCAAGATAGCGCGATGCGACCGTGCAACGCGCCACTTCGATTTCAAACGTCGTCATCAAACCCTTCACCCTCCGCATCGGATTCCGTCATGGGCAAGATGCTGCCGCTGACTCGATCGGTTCCGTTTTCGGAAGCCGGCCGCACTCGCAGCGGTATCCATGAAGGCCATTCCGGATCCTCCTGAAGCTTTTCCCAAACAATGGCCGCGTGAAACGTGTATCGCAGCTCGCTGTCGTGCGCGTCCCTGGCCGTCAGAAAGTGATAGCCGGCTCTGTCCCGCTCCCCGCTAGCTAGTGCCCGTGCCCCTGCGTGGAAATGGGCTTCGGCGCGCAGCTGCCTAGGCCAGTCGGGTTCGCCAAACTGCTGGTCAAGATCTACCAGACTCCCTGACCCCGCGGAGAACTCGTAGAGCGCCGCTATCCAATCTTCCGATTGTGGTGGAACCAAGCCGTGGTCGAAGCTCACCCGGTCTGCCCGACCAGCCAGCAGCTCGGTGGCTTCGGTCGCCCTTCCGAGTAGTCGAAGGCATGCGGCCGACCAGAGCACGGCCTGTGCGTCATCGGGTGATTCCTCGGCCGACGCCCACGCTTGGTTCACCGCGGTTTCCATATCGCCCATCTCCGCGAACACCAACGCCGGGTATACGTGTGCATAGAAGCGGCTGTCGGGCATGCACTCGGCGTGCGCTTCAATGTCGTCAAGCGCCGCTTCATAATCGCCCGTCCAGTAGGCCAACCGCCACCGATAATGGTAGCTTTCGCACCGGCCGCGATCGCTGGTGACCAATTCCATCGCTCGAGTGCGTGCCTCGATGGCTTCGTCGTAGCGCCCGAGCCGTTCCAAGCACTCCGCTTCCGCAACCACCGGGCGGTCATCTTCCCCGTATTCCACCTGGCCTAGGCGCGCCCAATTCAACGCTTGGGCGTAGTAATCTGCGGACTGCGCTTCCCCATCCTCGGTCTGCATGGTGCCGAGGACTTCCCCCGCCAAGCGGTATGCGATCGAGAGCAAATAGTAAGGATAACCGCCGTAGTGCTGATCTTCAATGAGCCGCTGCAGAATGGCGACTGCGTCCGAAAACGCATTCAGCTCGCCGGTGGCGTAGAGCTGCTGATTGTACGCCCGGGCGTGATGGAGTCCCGCCTGCGGATAGAACCCCCCATCTCGAGCTTCCAGAGCATTGGCCCGATAATAGGAGTCGACGGCTACGCCGGGACGATCAAAATGAACGGCCAACCCGCGCAGGAACCAGCCGATCGGCGTCTCGGGGCCGCCCAGATCTTCTGCAACGTTGAACGTGAAGCGCGATGCCGAGTGGTCGTGATTCCGCCATTGCGCCCAGGCCAACATGTACAACGCGTGCTTGTGATCCGGATCGAGCTCCAAGGCAGCCTCCAGATGCTCGATCGCATCAGCGTGATTGGCGGCACCGAGGCCGGCGAGCGCCAGAGCCAGGTGAACTTCCAGCTCGTCGCCGCCGCGCTCGGCGGCCCATTCGATGTCGTCGAGTACGCGCTCGGGCGAGCGGTAGTCACGATAGGCGAGTTGTTCGTACGCCTTCCACAGGACACTATTGGCTTCGGTCCGTCGAGCCGACGCCATGGTGCCCAGCAAGGTGCCAGCCAACAAGACCGCGACCGATGCCGCCACGGCTGCGAGGGTGAGCGCCTTGCGGCGCCGCATCCACTTGAGCGCTCGTCCGCCCGGGCCGGTGGGGCGACTGAGGATCGGGCGACCCTCCGCGAAGCGATTCAGGTCGTCGGCCAGGGCAGCCGCCGACGCGAATCGATGGTCGGGCTCCTTCTCGATGGCCCGCAGACAGATGGTTTCCAAATCGAGCGGGATACGCGAGTCCAGGCGGCGCGGTTGAGTCGGCTCATGGGTGCAAATCCGGTTGAGAATCTGATCGCGGGTGTCGCCGTCAAACGGACGCCGCCAGGTCAACAGCTCGTAAAGCGTTACTCCCAACGAGTAGATGTCGGCCCGATGGTCGACCACACGATCGCCGCCGCGCACCTGCTCAGGGGGAAGGTAGGCAGGCGTACCAATGATCTCCCCAGTGACGGTCAGCCCGGGTTGATCCGTCAACTGTGCCA
>JADFPW010000258.1 GCA_022562105.1 Planctomycetota bacterium | reverse complement strand
CGAATGGGAGCTCAACGTGTCCGTCGTGGCGTTCGATTGGCGCTTCGAGATAGTCTCCCACCACGTCGCGCAGTGATCGACCCGCTGGGTTCTCGTGATCGCTTGCTTGCGGACGGCGCTGCGGAGTCGTCGGGGCAACTTCCTGGGGCCGCCGCACCCCGCACCGCGACGCGCCGCCGACAGTTGTCGTCGCTAGATTGACACCCGCGGCGCGCAGCGTCCGCTGAATCTGTTCGATGGAGACCAGCAGCGACCCGCCCGGAGGTAGTGCGGGCTGGCCGTGGATCGGCGTGCTACGAACGCGCGCCTCCGTCTCGGCGTCGAATCCGCTCAGCTGGCACAAGTCGCCGAGAGTGATCTCCTGGCCGACCACGACGGCCGACGGCCAGATGCGAACCTGACCCGCCCCGGCCCCAGCCGCGGCGCCGGCCAGAATCAGACTCGAAATCAGCAACGTGCATTTAGCGTGCATGGTCAGCCTCCTTGCCTCTGCCCCCGATCCGATGGCGCCTCTCCCGTCTCAAATCCGCGCGAACTGAAGTTCGCGGCTCGCCCGGAGGTTCAAGGACCGGTCCGGACCGTCAGGTTTTCATTACCGCCTCAGGTTGGAGACGGTTCGCAGGGCTTCGTCGGCGGCCCGAATCACCTGACTGTTGAGCTCGAATCCCCGCTGTGTCTGAATCAGGTCGATCAACTCCCGCACCGGATCGACGTTGCTCTGCTCCAAAAAGCCCTGCCGAATCGCCCCCAGGCCGTCTTCGTTCGGAGTGCCGGGGAACGGCGGGCCTGACGCGTCGGTTTCGCCGTAGAGATTCTGGCCGATCTGTTTGAGCCCCTCCCGGTTGACGAAACGGGCCAGTTGGATCTGTCCGATCGATGAGAAGGTCGTATCTCCGCTCTGACGTACGGACACCTCCCCGTTCGCGGAAATGCTGACCGCTTGTACATCCGGCGGAATGGAGATCGACGGCTCGAGAATGGCGCCTTCGCTGTTGGACAGAACCAGGTTTCCGTTGGCGTTCACCGAGAAGTTACCGGCTCGGGTGTAGGCAATGATCTCGTTGCCGTCCTCGATGGTCCGCACTTGAAAGAATCCCGCCCCTTCGATCATCAGGTCGAATTGCCCGCCGGTGGGATCCACGCTGCCGACCGTGAAGTCGATCTGCGTACCGGATACCGCGGCTCCCAGGCCCACTTGAATGCCGTGTGGAATGGGTTCCTGATCGGCGTTGAGCAAACCCGGCTCCCGTTTCGTCTGATAGAGCAGATCCTCGAAGTTGGTTCGGCTGCGCTTGAACCCGTTGGTGTTGATGTTGGCCAGGTTGTTGGCCAGCACGTCGAGCTTGGTGTCCAGCGCCTTCATGCCGCTGGAGGCGGCGTATAGTGCAGTCAGGGCCATCGATTCCTCCTGCTAACGAACTCGCCCGACCGTATTGACGGCCAGGCCTAGCGTCTGATCCTGTAACGAGATCAACGTGGCGTTTAGCTGATAAGCCCGCGATACCTCGACGGTCGAAGCCAATGCCTCCATGGGGTTGACCGTCGATCGTTCGGTAAAGCCCGAATGCACGCGGCTTTCGCTTGGTTTCAGGGGCTCGGCGCCGTCGGTGGCGGTGAACAGGTTGGCCCCCACCTTGCGCAACTTCTGGCGATCGGCGAACTCCACGATTCGGATCTGACCGATCACGGTGTCGCCTTGCTTGACCGTGCCGTTGCGAGAAACCGTGGGTTTGCCCAACCCGGGCGTCAGCCTGATCGGCGATCCCTTCTGATCCGTCGCTCGTTGCCGTCCGCCGCCCGCGACCATGACCAACTCACCCGCCCGATTGGTCGTGAAACGTCCGTCGCGCGTGTAGTGGACCGTTTGGCCATCCGAGACCGCGAAGAAACCCTTGCCCTGGATAGCCAAGTCGAGCGGGTTGCTCGACGGCACCAAATCGCCCTGTCGGAACGAGTGCAGTGTCGGTTGGACCCAGTTGCCCCCGCTGAGGTTATCGAAGACGGAATGGCCGAAGCGCATCCCGTCAACCGAGGCCTGACTCTCGACGCGACGCTGTCGTATCAACGCCAGGTCGTGCTTGAACCCCACGGTGTCGACGTTGGCCAGGTTGTTGGCCCCGATCGCTAGGCGGTATTCGTTGACCTGCAACCCGCCGGCCGACAACCACAGTCCGTAGATCATGGCCTACGCCTCCGCTCGGCGGGCGACGCGGCGGAACCGGCGGACGTGCTGCGCCCGGCGACGAGTTCGTCAGCGACATGTAACGCCGTAGCTCGCTCAGCCGCCAGACGGATGGCAGATCCCAGGGATGCCCAGTCACCCGGGGCATCTGCTCCCACGGGTCCGATCGCGGATGGTATGCGCACGTTCAATGCTCACCTCGTTTCGGTGTACTCCTCGATCCTCATCTGGATCGGTCTGGTCCTTATCACGTTCCGTGCCAGTGCGTTGGGCGCGGTCATTCCACCGCCTCTCGGAACGGGTCGCAGAGCCCTAATCACCGTTGTCACAAGGACTTACGACTTGTGATCCTCGAAGGGACCAAACTCGCGTTTATCGTGGGTGGAGCGCAGGCGTTGCGGTCGCGGATGCATCCTCTGCGCACGTTGCGGGCACCGCGGACCCCTCTTTCCCCCGGAAAACCGCCATTCTTCGCCCCACGGCAACGGATCGCAATCCGTGGGTTCGCGGCGCTGCTTGACGTCGGAACTGAAATACTCGATCCCAGGCATCATGGTCGACCGATTGATTCGCTTTCGAACGCCCCTCCTCATCGGGTGCGTCCTGGTCACCGCCATCGGAATCAGCGCCCTGATTCGCCCGGGCCTGCGTCAGGACTATCGCTTGGAGGCGTTCGTCGGGAGCGACGACCCCGCCTACCGCACGTTCCGCGCTTTCCTCGAGGAGTTCACCAGCAACGAGGTCGCGGTGATCGCGATTCACTCCGACGACGCCCTCTCCGCGGAAACGCAAGCCATCGTCAAGCAATTGGTCGCCCAGTGCCGCCCGATTCCGTCCGTACAGCGGGTGGTTGCACTCAGCGAGATCCCCGCTCCCCTGCGTGCCCTTCTCGGCGACAGCCTCTACGACCACCCCATGATTCGTGGCAACCTCCTCAGCCAAGACGGTCGCACCACGGCGATCGTGCTGCAGATGTCCGCCGAGCAGCAGGACGCAGCCGAGCGACAACGCAGCGTGCAACGCCTGCGCGACATCGTCGATCGCGCCCGAGAGCGTGCTCCGTCCACTATGCGATTCGTCCTGGCCGGCCCCTACGTCACGCTGATCGACATGTACGACTATGTAGATCGCGATCTGCGTATCTTCACCGTCGCGTCGTTCGTCCTAATGGGGGCCACACTGTGGATCGTGTTTCGCCGTCTGGGCCCGATGATCTATGCTCTGACGGTAGCGATCGCGGCCGTCACCAGCGGTTTGGGGCTGGCCGTGCTTGCTGGATTCGTCACCTCGCTGATTACGCAGATGATTGTCGTTCTCATCGCGGTCTTGTCCGTGGCGACGTGCGTTCACCTTTGTGTAGCCGCCGATGAGGTTGCCGACGAGAACCTCCCCCCCAAGCCCCGACATCGCCATGTCGGGGATTCTATTGACGGCGGCGCCCGATCGGATCCCGACACCCTCCTCCACCGAGTCGTTCTTCAGCGCATGCTCGCTCCATGCACCGCGGTCGTTGTTACGACGGCCGCCGGTTTCGCGTCCGTCTGTATCTCCTCCATCATGCCCGTTCGACGTTTTGGTATACTTATGGTGTGTGGACTGCTGCTGAGCCTTATCTACGGCCTAGTCGGCGTCGTCTTTCTACCGAGCCCGCGGAAGTCACACGCTAGCACACAACGACTCGGGCGGTTTCTCGCATCTTTCGCCGCCGCAGCGCTGCCCCACCGGCGAATCATCTATGTGGCCACGATCCTGCTCGTGGTGGTAGCTGCCGCCGGCATTCCGCGTCTTCGCTTCGAGAGCGATTTCATCAAGAGCTTCCGAGCCAATACCGGCGTTCGGCGCAGCTACGAGTTCATCCAGCAGCACCTCTCACCCGTGGGTTCCGTTGAGGTGGTGGTGCGATCCTCAGCGAGTCCGACCGGCCGCCACACCATCACCGCACAGCAGATCCATCAAGCGCGCGAGTTTGGCGAGGGCATCGTCGAGCGCTTCCCGTCCATACGTAAAGCGCTGTCGCTGGCCGACTTGATCTCCATCGGCGGTTCGCCCCTTCCCCACAGCAATACAGGCCTGGCCATCCGCCTTGCAGCCGCCAGGTTGATGTTCGGCGCTGACGCGGTACGAGGCTTCATCAACGACGACGGCACGGCCCTTCGCCTCAATCTCCGAGCCGTCGAGGGCGTGCCGGTCGAGGAGAAGCTGCGCATCAACAGCGAGATCAAGGCCCTGGCCGAGGCACACTTCGGACCTGACGTCTCCGTGCAGGTGACCGGGCTCTATCATTTCTACGCTGTTCTGGTATCCGGGTTGGTGCGCGATCAATACCGGTCATTCGCCGTCGCCCTGCCTGCCGTTTTCGTGGTGCTGGCGCTCATGCTCCGTTCGATCAAATTGGCCGCGGTGGCCATGATTCCCAATCTGTTGCCCTTGGTCTGGTGTATCGGCGGGATGGCGTGGGCGGGAATCCCGGTCAGCATGACCACGGCCATGATGCTATCGGTGGTGCTCGGAATCGCCGTAGACGACACGGTGCACTACGTGTGGCGATTCCGGCGCGAGCTAAGACTGTGCGGCGACTACCACGAAGCCGCCCTCCGCACCCACGCCAGCGTCGGGCGAGCGTGCGTTTTCACCACGGTGGTCATCGCCGGCGGATTCTGGATTCTGACACTGTCTCAGTTCCTTCCCACGGCCTATTTCGGCGGATTGGTCGGTTTCACCATGCTGGGCACGCTCGCCGCCGACCTGTTGGTTCTGCCAGCCTTGCTGCAATCTCTCAAACCGTTTGGCGCGTCTCCTGACAAGTCATACCATTCTCCGGTGACCGGAGGAGGATAACGCCTCTGCTTGAGCCGAGTCGCCGGGTTTGCTACCGTTCAGTATGAAGGGACGCAGGGGGGAGTCGGGTCGGAATCTGCCGACGCCGTGATGCCGGGCGAACCCGGACTCACGCCCAAACGATTTCAAGCGAGCGGTACTGAGATGGCCACTTCCCGAGCTAGACTGACCCAGGCCAGGATATTGGCTTGGGCCGATCGTCACTGTGAACATACAGGCCGATGGCCCACGCCCACCAGCGGGACCGTCGAGGGGGTGTCGTACTGGACATGGAAACGACTCGACAAGGCTCTATACAGCGGCCACGACGGGCTGGCCGGCGGAATCTCACTGGCGTGGCTGTTGTACGAACATCGAGACGTTTGCGGCCACATGGAAACGCCGCCCTTGACCGAAGCGTACATCGTCGAACTAGCGATCCAACATCACCGACGCACGGGACGTTGGCCTCGGACGTCTTCCGGACCCGTGCATGAGGCGCCGGACGACACGTGGAATCGGATCGAACAAGCCCTCCAAAAGGGGCATCGGAGTCTACCCGGCGGATCGTCGCTCGCTCGCCTACTGCAACAGCGGCTCAATGTTCGGAATGTGCAAGAACAACCCGATCTCAGCGAGCGCCAGATTCTCCGATGGGCCGATCATCACTTCGACGAAACGGGCGAGTGGCCCGGGCCGCGCTCCGGGCCGGTTGCAACCGCCCCCGACGAAAAGTGGCGGAACATCGATAATGCGTTACGCCTTGGGATGCGCAGCATGCCCGGTGGATCGTCGCTGGCCAAACTACTGGCCAGCGACCGAGGCCGTCGGAACCTGCAGGGGCTCACCACGCTGACCGAGTCGCTCATCCTTCAGTGGGCCGCCACCCATCGCCACCGAACCGGCGATTGGCCCACCCAGAAGTCGGGACTCATCCCGGATTCCCCGAACCCGGAAGAGACCTGGTCGCGGGTGAACAGCGCGATGGAGCAGGGTCATCGGGGCCTACCCGACCGGTTGTCGCTGGCCCGCCTGCTGCACGAGCGACGCGGGGTTCCCAGAAAGCTGAATCGCACCCTGCTGACCGAGGAGTCCATCGTGAGGCTAGCCGTCCAGCACCGCGAAGCCACAGGCTCTTGGCCTATATCCACCGCCGGGCCGGTGCCGGGTTCCTCCAACGACACCTGGAACCGGATCGATCAAGCACTGCGTAAGGGGAATCGGGGCCTGGAAGGCGGATTATCGTTGGCTGAGCTACTTCGCCTCAAGCGCAGCGTCCGCAACCAAGCCAATCAACCCAAACTCACCGAGCGTCAGATCCTCAAATGGGCGGATCTCCAACTCGCCTATTGCGGGCGGTTGCCCGGTCCGCGTTCCGGCCAGGTGTTGGCCGCCCGGGACGAGGACTGGCGAAACATCGACAATGCATTGCGCTACGGGCTCCGCGGCATGGAGGGGGGAACATCGCTACCCAAGCTGCTGGCAGACAAGCCCGGACGGACAAACCTGCAGGAGCTGATTC
>JADFPW010000257.1 GCA_022562105.1 Planctomycetota bacterium | reverse complement strand
ACCGGGCAAGAGACGGCCGAGACGTTGACCTCGGCGCTGGACGAATTGGATCGCCCGGACGTGGGTGTGAACTTCGATCCAGCCAACATGATCCTCTACGGGATGGGCGATCCGGTGGAGGCGCTGAAACAGCTCGCTCCTCGCGTCGCCCAGATTCACATCAAGGACGCTGTGGCTACGACCACGCCCGGCACGTGGGGGGCGGAAGTTCCCGTCGGGCAAGGCGATGTGGATTGGCCGCGGTTCTTCGAGGTGCTGCGCGAAACCAATCTCGACTGCGATCTGATCATCGAGCGGGAGGCTCGTGGAGATCACGCTGCGGATATCCGACGGGCCCGCGAACTGATCCAGCGGTACACCGACCAGTCGGACAAACACCCATGACCGAGAAGTCCGCAACCGTAGGCGTTGGCGTCATCGGGCTGGGGTTCATGGGTCGCACCCATCTCCAGGCGTATGGCGCCGCCCGCGCCGCTGGATATGACTGCAACCTCGTGGCGGTGTGTGATGAGCAGGCGGCTCGACTCGGCGACGATGACACCCAGTCTGGTTGCGATCCGCGGAGCGTACGCACCTACATAGACGCGGATCGCCTGTTGGCTGATGACGACGTGACGCTGGTCAGCATCTGTACGCCCACCGACACGCACGTGGATCTGGCCGTCCGGGCGTTGCGGGCCGGCAAGCATGTGCTGGTCGAGAAACCGGTGGCGATTCGATCTGCCGATGTGCAACGCTTGGCCGACGAAGCGGCGAGCGGGCAGATGTTATGCACGCCGGCGATGTGTATGCGTTTCTGGCCCGGGTGGACGTGGCTCAAGGAGCGAATTGACCAGGGCACCTACGGGAAGGTGCAAAGGGCAGTGTTCCAGCGTTTGGGTGCAATGCCGGACTGGTCGCCTGCATTCTATGCTGATACGACCCGCTCCGGCGGCGCCCTGATGGATCTGCACATTCACGACGCGGACTTCGTGCGCTGGTGTTTCGGCGACCCGGCTGGCGTGACCAGCACGGGGTCGATCAATCACGTTACGACAATATATCACTACCCCGCCGGTCCTTCGCATGTGGTGGCGGAGGGCGGTTGGCTTCAGACGCCGGGTTTCGAGTTTCGGATGCGGTATACCGTCACATTCGACACCGCGACGGCAGAGTTCGACCTGTTACGCGATCCGCAACTGCTGATCACGCATGAAGGTCGAACGAGCCCCGTCTCGCTCGACCCGCTAACCGGCTACGACCACCAGATTCGTCATCTTCTCGCGGCCATCACCGACGGCGGTCGCGACCTCCGGGTGACGCTCTCTGACGCCGTGGCCGTGACTCTGCTCCTGGAAGATGAAAGACGATCTGTCGAGCAATAGCCCCCGGACTCCCTGGATAGCCGGATCAGGCGACAGGCACGACCAAGTACGGGCTTCCAGTCGTCCTCCGGAGGCTACCTGCAATGTCACAGATATTCTCTGAGCGCCTAAGAAACCTCCGCGCCCATCGTGATACTGATAGAACCACCAATTGTGGGACCGACTTTCCAGTCGGTCAGCCGCCGGCCGGGATACGTTGATGACTGAAAGCAAGCAGCCAATCAGCCGCAGTGAGTGGGTCTGTCAGGCCCTCGATAGATATGAGGGTCCGCTAACCCGCTATGCAGCCCGGATCGTCGGGGACGTCGATCGGGCCCGGGACGTGGTGCAGGATACGTTCCTTCGCCTCTGCTCCCAGGACCAGGCCGAGCTCGACGGGCGGCTTCCGGAGTGGTTGTTCACCGTCTGTCGCAATCGTGCCCTGGACGTTCGCAGAAAGGACCGTCGCATGAAGGGATTAACAGAAGCGCATACGAACGACCAGGTCAGCCACGACCCATCGCCCGACGCGGCCGCCGAAGGTCAGGACACGACCCATCGAGTCCTGCACCTATTGGGCGGTCTGCCGGACAACCAGCAGGAGGTGGTCCGCCTCAAGTTCCAGAACGGCTTGAGCTACCGGCAGATCAGCGAGATCACCGAGCTGACCGTGAGCAACGTCGGCTACCTGATCCACACGGCCATCAAGACGCTACGAACCAAACTCAACAGCGAACCGGGCTTTTTCACCAAGGCCTGAAGGAGCGTGCCATGAGTATCGACATAAACGATCCCCGTTTGACCGCCTACGCCCTCGGCGAGCTCGATGACAGCGAGCGCCGAGTGATTGAGAGCGAGTTGGAGAACTTGCCGGAAGCACGGCAGGCCGCTGACGAAATCAGTAAAACTGCTGACGCCCTGACCGTCGAGTTGCAGGCCGAACCGGCTCCAGGGCTTTCCAACTCGCAGCGAGAGTCCATTCAGTCGGCGGCTGATGGTACGCCACGTGGCAGTGCGTCGGCCCCAGGCGACTCGATCCCGAAAGTTACGAAGTTCCGCTGGCCCGTCTTGCGAATCGCGGCAGCCATCGTGATCGTTGCCGGCGTAGGCTGGAGTGTTTTCGCGCCCTCACTCAATTCGGCCCGCCGTTCCGGGAGGTCTCAACGCTTGGCTTCAACGCAGGAGAGTCGCGAGAGTCAAGCTCCGGGTGGTTGGAACGATCCGGCGGCCAAAGCGAGTCCGGACCCAATGAGACGTCTGGAATTCCAAAGCCTGGGTTATGCCCCACTGGCTGGCAACGACACTAGCTTCGGCTACGATGTGCCACTCGCAACCACCCAACCGGACAACAGGCCACAATCCAAGGAAAAAAAAGGAGGGAAGAGGGGACGCCCGGGGTCTGGCGGCGCTGGCGACGAGTATACTGGGCCGATCTTCGGCAGCCGTACTGGCGTATCAGACGAGCTACTGGCCCTTCGTGGACAGTTGTTGACGTCGCTCGCTAGGACAAGAAGCAGCAAGGGTAAGGGTTCGCCACGCGGCGGCAGGGGCGGTGAGCCGCTGTACGACTTGGGCTACGCGGGATGGGACGGCGACGACGCGGTATTCAGTTTCCGCTATGGCGACGGAGGCAACGAATCCTACGACCAGATCGTGGAGAATCCGTTCCGGCTGGTAGCGCAAAACCCGCTATCGACGTTTTCGATCGACGTGGACACGGCCTCGTATTCCAACGTTCGGCGTATGCTGAACAACAGCCAGTGGCCGCCGGCGGGGGCGGTGCGGATCGAGGAGATGGTCAACTACTTCGACTACGACTATCCGCAACCCGAGGGGGATGATCCGTTCGGCGTGGACATCGAGGTGGCCAGTTGCCCGTGGCGCGAGGAGCATCGGCTGGTGCGCGTGGGCCTCAAGGGGTACGAGCTGGAAGCGAACGAGCGGCCGATGGCTAACCTGGTGTTCCTGCTCGACGTTTCCGGATCGATGAACAACGCCTACAAGCTGCCGTTGGTCAAGGAATCGATGCGCATGCTGGTCGAGAATCTGAGCGGTGACGACTATGTGGCCATCGTGGTCTATGCCGGGGCGGCGGGCGAAGTGCTGCCCTCGACCTCGGCGGCCAATCAGGGCGAGATCCTGGGGGCTCTCGACGATCTCCAAGCCGGCGGCAGCACGAACGCCGGTGATGGCATCCAACTCGCCTACCAGATCGCGGACGACAACTTCATCGAAGGCGGGATCAACCGGGTCATCCTGGCCACCGACGGTGATTTCAACGTGGGTATCACCGATCGCGGTGCCCTGGATCGTTTGATCACCGAAGAGGCCAAGAAGGGCGTGTTCCTAACCGTGCTGGGCTTCGGCATGGGCAACCTGAAAGACTCGACCATGGAAAGCCTGGCTGACAAGGGTAATGGGAACTACGCCTACATCGATTCGACCAACGAGGCCCACAAGGTGCTGGTCGAGCAGCTCAGCGGCACGTTGGTGACGATTGCCAAGGACGTCAAGATCCAGATCGAGTTCAACCCCGCCCAGGTGGCGGCCTATCGGTTGATCGGCTACGAGAACCGGATGCTGGCTGCTCGGGATTTCAACGACGATCGCAAGGACGCCGGTGAGATCGGCGCCGGCCACACGGTGACTGCGCTATACGAGGTGGTCCCCGTCGGCGTGGAGCTCGACGCCCCAAGCATCGACCCTCTCAAATACCAGCCGGTGGTCGAGGGTGACAATGAGACTGCGGCCGAAGACGGCGATTACGACAGTGACGAGGAGACCGAAGACGACGGCGCGGTTGCGACCGACGACTACGATGACGGCGAGGCCGCGACCGACGACTACGACGAGGAAGAGCCCGACGATGCGGCTGACTTCGTGCCAGCGGAATTCAGACACGAATTGCTGACGCTGAAGCTGCGCTACAAGCAGCCTGACGGCGACACCAGCACGTTGATGGAGTTCCCCGTGATCGACGATGGCGGGCGATACGTGGATGCCGGTGAGGACTTTCAATTCGCCGCTGCCGTTGCATCCTTCGGCATGCTGCTTCGCGATTCGTCGTACAAGGGCGACGCCACGTTCGATTCAGTCTACGAAATGGCTGAGTCCGGCCTGGGCGAGGACTACTACGGCTACCGCACCGAGTTTCTGAAACTCATCGACAAAGCGGCCGAGCTTGCACCGTCGGAATGACCTGTGGAGTGGCTTCTGATTTGTAGGACAGGCTTTCCAGCCTGTCAGTCAGGCGAGGTAGACCCGTAAAGACCGACTGGAAAGTCGATCCCACATTGGTAGAGTCGGATCCACAGCTGACGAGATTCGGCAGCGGATCTCGATCAACACATGCAGTCCTACGGCAGGCTTGATTGAGCTGCGCAGGAAACGATGCTGCCATGTTCAGCGCCCGTGATCAGACCTTGTTGGACCCAGTCGTTTGCTAGATCGGCTACGCAGCTAACAAAGTCGCCGTGATTCGCGGTACCAGTCGCACAATCGATGATGAGGTCCAGCATTGTGCATCCGTCCTTGAACAGCAGGTTGGTGACCATCGTATCGCAGTCCTCGATCACGATCACATCGTTCAAATCCGATTTAGGACACTCGTCCGCATCGTCCGGCACACCGTCTCCGTCGCCGTCGTCTGGAACCTGGCATTCGTCCGGAATGCCGTCAGCGTCGTCGTCATTCGACTTTCCCCCGGCGATATCGCAGGCGTCGAGTTCATCGTTGCTGTTACAGTCCTCTCCGTCCACCGCAAAGATGGTCACCGTGCCCGCGGTGTTCAGGTCGATGGTTGAACCACCCCACACGAACCCGCCATCGACTCCGACCGACCAGCCGAAACGATCTCCCTCCTCCGCATTCTCAGGAGTGAGCTTGGCTATCTGCTCCCAGTTCTTCGCCACTTTCTTGAAGACATAGGTGGCCCCGCCTAGCGGATGTCCGTCATTATTGTACATCCCGATGGCTGCCATCTCCCCCTGCAAGGAAACGGAGTATCCGAAGCTATCGCCGGGCACGGTATCGCCGCCGACAAGCATCGCTTCATGCAACCAGGCTGGTCCCTGGCGACGAAAGATGTGTGCCGATCCCTCCCCATATCCATCACCTAGGTTATCGTAACGGGCACTGATGAGTGCGAGATTTCCATCCATGACCACACGCGTGCCGAATTCATCATCCTCTTGCCCCTCCGGGGCGGTCAGCTTGGCGACTTCGTTCCATTGTTTGCCGTTGCGCCGAAAAACATAAACCGCTCCGGCAGCGTCATCCGTCTCCGGTGCACCCACCAGCAACCTATCACCTTGCAGAGCAACGGCGGCCCCGAAGTTGGCGCTGAGTGGCTCTAGGCTGAAGATCTTCTGTTCAAGTATCCACTTATCGGCTTGAAGACGATAGATGTAGACAGCACCGCTATCAATGCCTACGCCGTGGGCATAGGGCGCTCCAATCGCTATCGTGTCGCCGTCCATATCGACCACGCCAAAACGATCGGAATGTTCGGCATCGTCGGCGAGGAGTCTGGCTTCCTGCACCCAGGTGTCCTTCTCATGGCGGAAGATGAATGCCGATCCTTGATCTACGCCAGCAGGTCCGTCGTCAGAGTTGGCTCCGACAATGATCCGTTCACCGCTAATCGCCAGCGATGTACCAAAGCCGCCCGAATCGGCAACGCCCTTGGGCACGATCTTCGCCTGTTCCACCCACTCGATCCCACTGCGCACGTAGACATAGAGGGCACCGGTTTTGAAGCCGGCGTCGTCGTCGTGCGGGGCAGCGACGACGGCCAGGTCGCCGACGATCTCGATGTGGGAGCCGAACTGATCGCCCGCTTCCGAATCGCTGGCTATCAGCGTGTCGAGTTCGCATTGGGCGAACGACGCGCCCACTGGGAAGGCCACGCACGTTGCTGCGAGGATCAATCCGATTCCGCCGCGGCGATAGATTCGGTAGCTTCTCATGGTTCCCCCCCCAAAGTTGGCCACACACGGATGTGCTGGGCCATTGCGCCAAGCCAAACAACCGTGTGCAAGTCTAACACGACGCTTGCGTCGTGTCAATATCAGGCCTGGGAATTCAGCATTTCATAGCACGAAATGGCGACGTGCCGTTTGCAACCTTACTCGCGGAGTCGGTCCCACGGTCAGGCGCGAAGTCGCACGGATCGACGATTTTTTCGAAGTC
>JADFPW010000256.1 GCA_022562105.1 Planctomycetota bacterium | reverse complement strand
GATTGGCTAACGGCGAAGCGAGCGTCAGTGAGCCCCAGGCGTTTGGAGTACTCGACATGAACAATGGCAGTCCTTTTCTCAAATGGAGTTTTGTGGTCGTACCCGTCCTGGCGGCGCTGGCTGCCCTATGGCCGCCCAGTGAGCGGCTCAAGGGTGGAATCGACCTGGTGGGCGGAACCAGCCTTCTCTACGAAATTGACACGACGGGCTTGAGTACCAGCGACGTGCGTGGCCTGGCTGAGAGGGTCATGAACATCCTCAAGAAACGCGTCGATCCGAATGGTCAGTTGAACCTGATCTGGAGACCGATCGGTAACAATCGCCTGGAGATTCAGATGCCGAGGCCATCGGCTGAGACCTCGCGCCGGCGGGACACGAAGGATCATGCGCTGGCGCTTATCAACAGCCTCAACGTCGGTCGCAACGCCTTGGAAGTGGCCCTGAACGCGTCGGACGATGTTCGGTCGGCCAGACTTTCCGAGCTGGTTCGGTCGGTGGCGGGTGCGGAGTTGGACGCCCTGCTGGAGGACGTTCCGGACGAGCCGCCCGGAACTCGAGCGGCGGTGAGCGGGGCACTGTCAGCCGGCGTGCCGGATCGGGCCGCCAAGCTGGAGCGTTGCAAGACGGCCTTTGATGCCCTTCGTGACGCCCGCACCGGCGATGACGACGGCGCCCGCGAGGCGGCGATGGAAAGCTATGATGCGGCCGTAGCCGATCTGCTACTGACCAACGTCGACCTTGGACGGGTCGAGAGTGTGCTGGCTTTGCAGAAGAAGGGCGCTCGTGCAACGGAAATCGAAAAGCTCCGCGGGGCACAGTCGGGCTACGCGCCTTTGATCGACTTTGCGGTTGAATCCTACGACCGGTGGGTCAGCAAGAAGGGAGTTCTCGAGGATCCCTCCGACCTCAAGCGGAGGATTCGGGGAGCGGGCGTGTTGGAGTTTCGGATCCTGGCCACGCGCGACGCGTCGAATCCGCTGAACACCAGCGCCAAGCAGACCCACCTTCAGCAACCGATTTCCCGGTTCGTGCAGCAGTTGGAGGAGCGCGGCCCGCGTCGGCGTCCAGGCGACAACTTTGGGTGGTTTCCGATCGGCAACGTGGTTTCCTACATGAACCTGGACGCCATTGAGGATTTCGAGCAGACCCAGGCCAACACGCAGATCATCGTCCAACAGTACGCCGGCGAGTACTTCGTGCTCATGCACGCCGATCCCGACTTTGGGCTGCTCAAGAGCACGGAACGGCGGTGGAAGCTTTCCCGGGCCGATGCCACGCGTGATTCGCAGACCGGATTCCCCGCGGTGAGTTTCGGCCTCGATGCCCGTGGCGGAACCATGTTCGCTGAGCTAACCGGCAACAACATCAACCGTCCGCTGGGCATTCTCCTGGACGGCACCGCCCAATCGTACGCCAACATCGTCAGCCGGATCCGAACCAGCGGGCAAATCTCCGGCGGGGGGTTCACTCAACAGGACGTCGTCGAGTTGGTGCGCACGCTCGAGGCCGGTTCGCTGCCCGCCCGTCTGGGGGACACCCCGCTGATGGAGAAGAACATCGGTCCGAGTTTGGGCAAGCAGAACCGAACGCGGGGCATGAATGCGGCCCTGGGCGGTCTGATCGCGGTGGCGGTATTCATCCTGATCTATTACCGCGTGGCCGGTGTGCTGGCCAACATCGCGTTGTTTATGAACCTGCTGTTCGTCCTGGGAATCATGGCCCTGATGCAGGCCACGTTCACTCTGCCGGGCATCGCCGCGTTGATCCTGACGGTGGGCATGGCGGTGGATGCCAACGTGCTGATTTTCGAGCGCATACGCGAGGAGCGTCATCGCGGAACTCCGTTGCGCAAGGCCATCCGTGTGGGATACGAGAAGGCCTTCTCCACCATCGTGGATGCCAACATCACGACGCTCATTACCTGCATCATCCTGGGTTATGTGGGCAGTGAAGAGGTCAAAGGGTTCGCCATGGTGCTGGGCTTCGGAATCTGCACCAGCATGTTCACTTCCCTGTTCGTCACCCGTCTGATCATGACCACCTTGCAGGAGAAGGGATGGATCACCGATCTGAAGATGTTCCAACTGGTAGGCAAGCCTACGGTCGATTGGATTTCCCTGCGTCGCATATTCTGGCCGGTGTCGCTGGTGACGGTGGTGGGCGGCATGGCGCTGTTTTCGGTGGTCAGTGTCTGGGATCCCGAAGCCTTGTACGACATCGAGTTCCTGGGCGGCACCGCGGTCCAGATTGAGTTGCAGCCCGGTCAGACCATGGGCGATGACGAGGTTCGCCTACGAGTGTCTTCCGATCAACTGGCCGACGGTGGCACGACGGCGGTCGGTTGGCTCCGCCAGGCGGCCGACGACTTGAGCAACAGCGTCCGCGTCACGCCGGACGGCCAGCATGCTTTCCGGGTGGAGTCGGACATGCTCAACGCCGAGCAGATCGGCGCATTGGTAAAGGGCACCATGGGTGGAATTCTGGAGCGCGACGGCATCACCGGGACAGCCAACTCCGCTCGCTTCGCCGTCAAACCGGAGGCCTCGGTCGACGAGGCCAAATTCAAGGAGCTGCTCCAAACGGCCGCTGTCCGTCTGCGCGGCGCCGCCCAGAATCTGGCGGGGGCCCGAGTTCAGACGGTCGAGGATCTAGACGACGAGAGCGACGCGGGTCCGGCGTTCGAGATCACCACCGTGGAGACGGATCGACAGATCGTGCAGACCGCCATCGTAGCGGCTATGGGTGACAGCCTGCTCATCGAACGCCCCATCAATTTCCGACTGGTCACCGACGATCGCTTGGCCCCGGATGGGTACTTCCCCATCGAGGATGATGATCGGTATCTGGAGGATGCCCTGGAGGGCGTAGTCACCGATGCCCACTACGACATTCAGAAGTACAAGGGCGGGGTGGTGCTCGTGTTTGACGCCCTCAATCCGCCGCAGACGGAACAGCAGATCGCCCGGCGCATCCGCGAGATTCGTTTGCAGCCGGAGTTCGAGGACTTCAAGTGGCGCGACTATCTGATCAAGGGTTTGACGGAAGCCGACGACACCGTGCCCGGGGCATCGTCCGACGCGGGAGGGCGAAGGTTCACCCGGGTGGCCATGGTGGTCGTGGATGAGAACGTTCCCTATAGCGAGGATCCCGAGCAATGGGAGGAATCGCTGGCCAAACCCGAGCTGCTCCAGGCTGAGCAAGCGCTGCGAAGCGAAAAAACGCTTCGCAAGGTGATCCAGTTTGCCCCGCAAATTGCAGGTCAAACCAGGAACCAGGCGGTGATGGCCATGGTGTTGGCGTTGGGGGCGATCGTGGCCTACGTCTGGGTTCGATTCGGTACCATGCAGTACGGATTGGCCGCCATCGTGGCGGTGGTTCACGACGTGGGCATCACGCTGGGATTGTTGACCATCAGCCATTATGTGTTCGACCTGGGACCGGCCTCTATGCTGGGGATCATCGACTTCAAGATCGACCTTCCCATGGTGGCGGCCTTGTTGACCATCGTCGGGTACAGCCTGAACGATACCATCGTGATCTTCGACCGCATACGTGAGAACCGAGGCAAGTCGGGCACGGTGTCGGCCAAGATTATCAACGCCAGCATCAACCAGACGTTGTCCAGAACGGTGCTGACATCACTGACCACGTTCATGGCGGTGCTGATCATGTATGTGTTCGGCGGTGCCGGTGTCCACGGCTTCGCCTTCGCCCTCTGCGTGGGCGTGATCGTCGGAACCTACAGCTCGCTGGGGGTGGCCGCACCGCTGCTATATCGGCCGCGGGTGCTGCACGTGATCGTCTATGTGATGCTGGCCCTCGGCGCGTTCGGGGTTCTGGCCATGCTGAGCACTGACATCATGTTCCTGTGCGTGGCCGGTGGATTGATTGGGCTGCTGTTCCTGGCCGTCATGCGAACGGCGATAGGCAATGATCGAGGCCGCGAACTGGCCCCAGCGTAGGTGGGCATGGGCCGCGTACCTGTGACACGCCATTCGGCGCAGGAGGTAAGAAACCCATGATTCTGCGGGCGCCGTGCGGCGCGATCGTGCGGGCGAGCGTGATCGCCCTGGTCGCGTCGACCGGCTGCATCAGGCCGTGGGCCGAAAGATGGGTACCGGCCGCCCATGCTCCGGACGCCGATCCGGTAACGACCAACGCGCCCATACGCATCGCCGTCGAGATCGACGGGCCGTCGCCGCTCAACTGGGCACCGCTGGGCGAGGCCCTGGCTAGCCGACTGGGACGCCCGGTTCAGATTGCACCGTTGACCTCGTCTGAGCTGAGGGACCGCCTTCGGGACGGTCGCGTTCAATTCGGCTTGGTATCTGCGAGTCGGCCACAGGATCGGACTCGCAAGACGGGCGTTCTGGTGGCAGTCGGACTGGGGGAATCCCAGCTCCGGTGCGGCTTGATCGTCGCGGCCGCCTCATCGCCCGTGCAGGCCCTTTCGGACTTGGTCGGGCAACGATTTGCGTTCGGCCCGGCTGGGGATCCGGTGTTCGACCGCGGCGTCGTGGAGGCCTTGGAGAAAGCGGGAGTCCCGGTCGATAGCCTCAAGAGGGAGATGATCCCGATCCCGGGCGGTCGACAGTTTCACGAGACCACGCGAGCCGCTGCCGGGGCGATCGTCTACGAGTTCGGTACCTACGCGGGCGTCATCGATGAAGCTGAGTACCTGGCTATGAGCGATACCGGAGGTCGATTCCTGCCCGGCGTCTTCACCTTCTCGAAGGATCAGTTCCGCATTCTGGGGCGGACGGAAACGATTCCCTCGGATCCGGCTACGAGGTTGCGGTTCGTCGCTGCACCACAGACGGATGCGGCGTTGGTTCACACGGTTCGGTCATTCCTTTTATCGACTGATGAAACGCATCCGTCGGCCCTGGCGGCGTTGGGGATAAACCGTTTCGTTTCCGTTGGATCAAGTGGGGATGACATCGACCGCCGGCTCGTCGATCAGGGAGTCGGCCAGTGAATCTGCGTGGTCGACGCTCATGGCTTCTCCTCCTGGCGTGGATAGCGGTCGCGGTCGCTATTCGGACACCGGCGGGGCTCGCCCAGGAACCTCGTCCTGAGGCTCATCCACCCGATCCGGCGCATGTGCAGGAGCTGATTCGCCGCCTGGCCGATCCGTCATACGAAATACGAACCCGGGCCACGTGGGAGTTGTGCGCCCTTGGTCCGCCGGCCGTTGGGGCGCTGCGTCGTGCGGCTCAAAGCGACGAGTTCGAGATCGCCCTCCGGGCTCGCAGTGTGTTGGAGGTCTTCGAGCAGATCCACTTCGGGGGCGTGGAGATTTCGCTGGAGGCCAGCCGTAACCGGCTATCTTGGGATGAGACCGTCGACCTGACCCTGACGTTCAAGAACGTATCCGCCTATCCGGCTAGGGTTCCATTGATCGTGTCGCCCGTCACCGGCCTATCCGCGGACGTGCGCCAAGTCACCGGTGTTCTGGACGTAGCTGACTATCTGCGCGTGGTCGGGCCTCGGTCCAAGGCCGTGCAGCTGCACGTGGACGACATCACCGCGGACCTCCAAGTCGCCGAGGCCATCGAAGCCCGGATCGACGGTGGGCCGGAGGGGACGTTGGCTCCCGGGGCCACGCTGGTCTACCGGGTCGAGGCTCTCAATCGTGGGTGGGCACGCTATCCTTTGCTGAAGGCCGGAACCTATTCGCTTCAATTCGTCTACGTACCTCCATGGGACGACGAACGGATGGAGCGAGAGGGAATCGGGCGAGTCCAAAGCAATGCCATCGAACTGCAGGTCACCAATGACCCACCGGCGGTGGTCCGCGGGCCTGGTCTGTCGGCCGCCTTGACGCTGGAGTGGCAACGCACCACGGCGATCGCCCGACTGATCAACACCAGCGATCTGCCGATGGCCGTCAACCTGAATATCGACATGGGTCAGCCGCCGTTTGGGGCGCTAACCTGGCAATCGGCCTCCGGCCAGCGTTGGCGTGATCTGACGATCGCCGGACTCCAGCGTGGGGAAACTCTCGTCTTTGATAGCGCGTTGGTGATCCAGATTGCTCCCGGCGACGCTATCGAAGTCGGCCGAGTCAGCATCGACGAGCTTCGGGCCGCGTTAGGTGGCGATCACCAGAACCTCAGTTCGCTGCGGATTCGCGCGGAATACACCAACCGCACGGATCGCCAATGGCTGCGCCGCAGCACCCCGCAACCGAAGCGAACCGGCGACGTCCCTGAGCCGCCGTCTACGCTGCCGCGCCGAATGTTCTCCGGTCGCGTCACCAGCAACGTGCTGACCAGCCCACCGGGCGATTAGTGCTCTGTCACGCGGCGAATGACGGGTTGGGTGGCACGGTCTGGTACTCCAGGCCGTGGAGGTGGCTGACGATCATCTTCGTCCCCTCCCACGGCCTGGAGTACCAGACCGTGCCGCCCCTCAACGTCCGCCTGACGACGCGCTAGCCCGCATATTTCATGAGGCGACGTGAGCGTTGCCAGTCGGTGTAGTGTGCGACGATCGTCGGATTGGCGGTATGGTCCACCGTGGTCGGCGCAGAAAGCCCCCTTTCCCCCACGGCGATTT